>NZ_JBFTQB010000878.1:0-2703 GCF_056398785.1 Paenibacillus sp. 01T422
TTATAGATCCCAACTTCTTCTGTATATTGAAATCTTTGCGCTAGCAAAGCTATGATCTTATGATCGACTTCGTCTATGCCATTTCTTAGTTCATCTAGCTTAGTCATCTGTTGTACCTCCACGTTTAATCCGCTATTCGCCAGCTATTCGTCATCGTAACAGGCATAATATTCCCTTGGTTGATCTGCAGCTTGTCTATACATAAAACCCTACTTCCAGGATCCGTGTCGCCTATCATTCTACGATGATAAACGATTAACCACTCGTCGGTTTCCGGCAAATGCAAATAACCATGATGACCAGGTCCCTCTGCAATCGGTTCTTGTTTTTGCAGAATCGTGCCTTTGTTCTCGAATGGTCCCAGTGGACTTTCGCTAGTGCCATAGGCCACCCGATAGCTGCCATCCACCCAACTCCCCATGGACCACATGAAATAGTAAAAGCCGCCGTTCTTGATCATACAAGGCCCTTCAACATACCCTTCCGGCGTGATAGACAGGAAGTTATCGCCATTTTCAAAAGGAACAAAGCCGGTCATATCTTCATTCATTTTCCCTACATTGCAATGCCCCCAACCTCCATAATAGAGATAAATGGTGCCGTCATCATCCTTATAGAGATGCGCATCAATCGGTTGAGCAGAGTGAATGAAACAATCGACTAGCGGTTTCCCTAAATAACCTCTAAACGGTCCCGCCGGATTGTCCGACACGGCAATTTCCAGCCCGCCTATTTCGCCATTGGATTGGATATCATTTGTGGCAAATATGAGATAGTATTTCCCCTTATTTTCAATGATAGTTGGTGCCCAAACAGCCCTCCACACCCATGGGAAATCTGACATTGCCAGTATGCTTTCATGTTTGGCCCAGTGGATCAAATCCGTGGAACTAAATGCATCCAGATTCATCTGGCTCGTATATGCCGTAATAGATCGTGTAGCGTAAATCCAATGCTTGCCCTCGTAGGTCCTAGCTTCAGGATCTGCATAAAATCCTGGCACAATGGGATTCGTTATTTCAGCCATCCGAGTACATCCTCCTCGTATTTATGCCTGCTTGCCAAAAAGAGAGCCGCATAACGCAGCTCCCCTGCAACATCTTATTCGTAAGTTTTCCTGATGCGCTCAGCTATCCAGTGGTTCACTTGAAATAGATCCGCAACGGGTTGACGTGTAAAAGGTAATGTCGGCATATAGCCTGGTGGGCCAAATTCAGGGGTAAATGTTGCAAATGGCTGCGCAGGAATGATCGTATTGTGAAGCATTTCATCCCACCACGCTTCAAATTGCTGCAGATAATGGGCATATTCAGGTGCTGCCGGGTGCGGTACTTGCGGACCTTCCTCGAAGCCAACTCTTCCGTGAACATGCAGCGCCCTGCTCTTAATGAGGTCAAGATCCTCTTGCTGATCGGACAACATCGATTCACATACACAGGTGAAGTGACTGAAGTCTGCTGTAATTTTCAGATCCGGAAACAGTTTCAGTACACGGGCAGTCGCTTTCGGAGTGAACATAATACGTCCTCTATGTGTTTCGTGCGCAACTTGAATACCAGCAGCTTTCTCTACGCGCAACGCATGTTCAAAAAAGCGATTCTGCTCATCTTCAGACATATAATCTTTCCCGCTGTGAGAGTTAATTAGCACAGGCGAGAATTGCTTCGCCCGCTCAACTTGCTCTTGAAAAGACTCTTCATGATTGTTGGATGTGAAAATCTGAGGTATGTAGGCCAGTTGCAGTTCGCCCAACAACGTAATGAATTCATTATGCTGCTCTTGGCTTGGCATAGGTGCTTCGATACCCTCGTAGCCATGCTGCTTGGCGCGCTGCAACTGCTCGCTAAGCGAACCTGGCATGCCCCATAACGCGTGAAAAAGATGTAATTTCAACGTATTCCCTCCAATGGTAATAAGAATGGCTAATCATCGACTAGTTCGCCTCTCACCTGTCAAAAACCTCTAAAGGCAAGAAATTAGAGGTGTACGTACAGAAAGAATGCCCGGTTCAACAATGAAGTTGAACCGGGCAAGCCTTAGTACCGCTCTACGCTTTTACTTTTTTTGCCCGCTTAACGTAATGACTTTCTCACCGCGGACAGCTGAACCGTCTTTGGCTGTTGCAATTACCTTGACGATGCCATTTTTCTTAGCTGTCAGCAAACCGTTTTGATCGATTGTCGCCTTATCCGTGATCGTTAAACCATCGGATTCAAAGACAGTCCATTTCACGGCTTTATTCGTAGCATTGGCTGGGAGTACCGCAGCTTGTAGCTGCAGCTTTCCACTTTTCTCGGTAATCGTGGAGGCATTGCCTGCGCCAGTGATCGTGATAGATGCAGCACTTACCGGTTGTCCACTAATTGTAATTACCTTTTCATTTCGGACGCCAGACCCATCTTTAGCCGTTGCAACAACTTTCACTTTGCCATCTTTTACAGCTCTGAGCAAGCCGCTCTGATCAATTGTCGCTCTATCCGTGTTCGTTAATCCGTCTTCTTCAAATACAGCCCATGTCACGGCTTTATTCGAAGCATTGGCTGGAAGAACCGCGGCATGCAGCTGCAGCTTCCCGCCTTTTGCAGTGATTGCCAACGCATTATTTGAGCTTGTAATGTTGATCGTTGCAACACTTTCAGGTTGTCCGCTTATCGTAAGTGCTTTCTCAGCGCGGACGCCGGAACCATCCGTTGCTGTTGCAAC
>NZ_JBFTQB010000879.1:0-2701 GCF_056398785.1 Paenibacillus sp. 01T422
CGGGTTATAATTGTAGACGATCACCCTCATGCAAGGGAAGGAATCCGAAGCATTTTAAAAATGGATAATTCATTTGAAATTGTTGCCGAGGGAAGAAATGGTGCAGAGGCGATTAGGCTTACAGAACAATGGATGCCCGATATCATTTTGATGGACATAAACATGTCGCAAATGGATGGTTTAGAAGCGACAAAGCAAATTAAGGAAAAATTTCCCTATGTAAAGATTGTTATGGTCACCGTATCTGATGATATCACCCATTTGTTTGAAGCGCTGAAGAAAGGCGCACAAGGTTATCTGCTTAAGAATTTGAGTCCGAACTCTTGGCATGAATATTTAAAAGCAATTGCCGTAGACGAAGCCCCTATGTCCAGAGAGCTAGCTCTGCGGTTGCTACAAGAATTTACACCTAAGGAAAAACAGGAGGCACCTAACGCGTTTATTACCGGACGTGAACGAGAAATACTGGAATGGGTGGCAAGTGGAAAATCTAACCGATTAATTTCGGAAGGATTAGGTATCTCTGAATATACAGTGAAAAATCATCTGAAGAACATTATGCAGAAATTGCAAATGGACAACCGGGTGCAGCTTACCCGATATGTATTTGAGCAGGGATGGCTGCGAAGAATCATCGATAAATAAATGCAAAAGAGCGTTCTGCAAGGGTTACGTACTTGCATAACGCTCTTTTTTTCAAACTTAAGTACTTGCAGATCCACGGACAAGGGATGGAATGGGGATGGAATTCATGGAATTCTCGTGTAACCGAATCTTCACACAATGAAGAAAGAACAAATTTTAACTCACTATGAAAGAATTGGAGGATTTAATTTCCATGGCTAGACCAGTAGTTCAGCATGTTGTTTTGGACATTGGCGGCATGACATGCGCAGCGTGAAATTGGGTGTCGGGTGACAAGAACATTATCTCATTAATTACCGCGTAAATCGCGGTTTTTTTATTTTATGGGATCAAGTTCTTGTCACGAGCCAATGACAAGAACTTGATCCCATTCCCGATTTTGACAAGAACTTGATCTCATTCCCGACAGATGGGTTCGGGAGTGAATGAGGTGGATATAGAAATACCTGGAAAGGATACCTATGATTGAACTAACGGGCAGGATAACTGAACAGTGCGCATAGCAAAGCTAGGCACAACTAGTTGGTGAAAGTCCAACCGAGGTAGGGAGCAAGCCGCCTAATTTGAGCAAAAAAAAGAACACCTCTTATCCGGCAAAGAGGTGTTTGTAAATTAGGATGTACCGATGAAGATTGACATTATCAATGTATTCATCTGGTCTTCTGTATGCTATTTAAAATGAGAACTTTTAATTAGCACGGATTTTATAAGCATACAGTGGTATACAAACCGCTTTAACCGAGACATTCAGATTAAGAATTGGCTAATTTATCTAGTACACTAGCAGGGTGACGCGAATAAACTTTAAGTATAGTGAAGTAAAGGTGGTATACGAATGAAAAGTCGCGTTTTAATAATCAAAATGGATCTATTACCCTGGTACGATGAGCTTGATGACTATTTAGATGTCAATCATTTAGCATTCCCTGTACATGTACGTAAACGTATCAAGTTATTTGGTAAGTATACCATTCTTTCTATTAGCCGATATGAGACGAGATTGAGGCGAATTAGCTCGTCGTAAAGAGGTGTTTGTAAGTTAGGATGACCGATTGACATTAGGTCTATAGTCTAATTAAATTAACAGTGGTAAACAAATCGTTTTAAACTGTGACAATCAGATMAACTGGTCTGTCGAAGTTCGTTAGTTCAATAAACAGTAGTGGCGGCAGCAGACTTTATTTTTTAAAGTCCTAGTCCGCCGCTGTTTCTTTTTCTATATAATTTCAAACAACTATATTAAAGGCTTAGTGTATAATTTCGTAATAAACTAAACTCAATCAGAAATTACAAAGGCAGTAGATCAATAAAATAAACAAAACTCCATAAAAAAATTCTTCAAATGAAACCAATTTTTAAAAAGAAACGTTCATTTCAAAGGCAAACGAGATGTTGAGATAATGAAGCACTTCTTTAACGAGTTGGATTTTATAGAAAATAACAAAATAAAGGTCACTACAGTGAACTACATAGCTAACGAAGGGACGATAGTTCAATGCTGAATTGGCTCCCCGCGTTGCATCCCATCGCTCCGCTAAAGGCAGAAGAGTTAACATTTAATTGGGCAGCTATTAGTAATCTATCATTCAAATATTATTGGTGTTATTTCCATTTTTATGAAATAATCTACATATACGTAGCAAACTGTTAAAAATGCGAGGCGAATAAGTATGGCTTTTAACGATACTTTTAGATTTGGCGTTCATGCAATGATATTTAATTCCGATGGGTACTTACTGGTGGTGGAGTAGACCCTGACGAAACGATTCATCAAGCATTATTTCGTGAATGTCGTGAGGAGCTTGGAATTGAAGTTCAAGATGCGGTATTAACAGGATTTTATTATCACAGTCATATCAATGCACAAGTTGGAATTTTTCGCAGCACTCTGCCTGAAAATAAGGAGATAATTCTCAGTTCCGAACATTCCGAATATAAATGGTCACATCTATCTGAGTTAAGTGAGATTCAACGGCTAAGAGCTTTAGATACGTTAGAATTTCGTGGACAAGTAGTAAGTCGATCCTTTTGAAACGCATGTTCGATTGAGCTAACG
>NZ_JBFTQB010000880.1:0-2696 GCF_056398785.1 Paenibacillus sp. 01T422
TTCAGCCTGCGTTAGCGATGATAATCAGCGTTACAGCAGGGATTCGTGGAGACGATGGGGCATCGCCTCGTCGTTAAGCTTGTTTTTCGACGCTTGCGACGACTTTCGGAGCGTTCAGCCTGCGTTAGCGATGATAATCAGCGTTACAGCAGGGATTCATGGAGACGATGGCGCATCGCCTCGTCGTTAAGCTTGTTTTTCGACGCTAGAGGCAACTTTCGGAGCGTTCAGCCTACGTTAGCGATGATAATCAGCGTTACAGCAGGGATTCATGGACGCGATGGGCATCGCCTCGTCGTTAAGCTTGTTTTTCGACGCTCGCGACGACTTTCGGAGCGTCCAGCCTACGTTAGCGTTGATAATCAGCGTTACARCRGGGATTCGKGGAGACGATGGGGCATCGCCTCGTCGTTWAGCTTGTTTTACGACGCTAGCGAAGACTTTCGGTGCGTTCAGCCTGCGTTAGCGATGATAATCAACGTTACAGCAGGGATTCATGGAGACGATGGGGCATCGCCTCGTCGTTAAGCTTGTTTTTCGACGCTAGCTACGACTTTCGGAGCGTTCAGCTTGCGTTAGCAATGATAATCAGCGTTACAGCAGGGATTCGTGGAGACGATGGGGCATCGCCTCGTCGTTAAGCTTGTTTTTTGACGCTTGCGACGACTTTCGGAGCGTTCAGCCTGCGTTAGCGATGATAATCAGCGTTACAGCAGGGATTCGTGGAGACGATGTGGCATCGCCTCGTCGTTAAGCTTGTTCTATGACGCTTGCAACGACTTTCGGAGCGTTCAGCATACGTTAGCGATGATAATCAGCGTTACAGCAGGGATTCGCAGAGACGATGGGGCATCGCCTCGTCGTTAAGCTTGTTCTACGACGCTAGCGATGACTTTCGGAACGCACTCCCCGCCCCGTATCACCTCTCCGGAACAACGGCATACACCGTCGTCTCCCCTTTGCTACGCTCCACAATCGTAGGGATTTGCTCAACGTCGCTGATATCCGTTCGACCATTGTCAAGCTTCGTCAAGGTGAGCGACAGGATCATGCCCCGAACTGTGTTCGTCCCTTTCGTCAGCTTCGCTGATACGAAATTCCCCAAGGAAGAAGCCGCGACGCGAGTCCGCTCTACGCCGTATTTATCTTTAGTCACCGACTGAGTGACCGGGTGAAGCACATGCGGATGCGCCCCTAAGACCACGTTCACACCTTGCCTGAACAGGAACTCCATCCACTTTTTCTGACTATTATCCGGGTAGTTCCTATACTCTTTGCCGAAATGAAGACATGCTATGATAACGTCTGCCTTGTCCTTCATTTCCCGAATATCCGCTGCCATCTGATTCGCATGGAACCGATTAACAAGCCACCTCTTCGGTACTGGAATGGCATTTATTTTCTCGGTATAGGCCACTATGCCGATGCGTACACCTTTCACATCCACGATCAGCGGCCCTTTTGCTTCTTTAACAGAACGTGCGGTTCCGGTATGTTGAAGTTTATGCGCGTCCAAAACCTGCAAGGTTCGTTTCACCCCACTGCGCCCACCGTCCATACAATGGTTGTTGGCTGTTGTAAGGACATGGAAACCTGCCTTTTTCAGCGAACCTGCCAGCTCATCCGGGCAATTGAAGACAGGAAGTCCCGTTCTTGGATTTCTGCGCTCTCTTGGGCAGTTGCATTTGGGGCGGATGCCGGGGGAGCCCAGCAATCTTTTGCCGGAGAAGGTCGTTTCCAAATTACCCAATGCCAAATCATGAGCTTTTAAAATAGAGGCAACCTCTTCGAAAAGAGGATCAAACGCATGCCCTTCCGGCCTTTTGGCTGCGGTAATAATTTCACTTTTCATCAATAGATCTCCGACAGCGGCAATCGTAACTTGGATCAACGCCCTCACTCCTCTCTTGAGCACAATATTCAAAAAAAGGAGAGGATGCTTGTAAAATAGGCAGCTATAAAAGAAAAAGACAGCTCGATGGTCATCGAACTGTCCCAATCCTAACCCAACAATCCCGCCGGCAGCTTGGCATCCCAACCTCTAGGGATTGGCAGGCCAAGCGCATGAAGCGCGACCGCCGCTGTGTCCATAATCGACAGACCCACCAAGTTGGCCTCCGGATTAATACCAGGACCTCGGCAGCCCCAGAAAATGGTCATATCCCGCGGCGCATCGCTCCCATGATTGAAAGCGTCCACACCACCGCCGCCGTGGTCCGTTGTGATGATCAGCAGGCTGTCTTCCAGCATTCCCGCTTCCAGCAGAGCTTTGCTGATCTCGCCGATCTGTTTGTCAGCGCGAGTGATGGCCTTCAAATATTCCGCGGACCCTTCCCCATACCCATGGCGATGGCCGGCGGCATCCACATCATCCAATTGAACGAACAAGAGCTCAAGCCCCGGATTCGAACGAAGGTACGCCCCGATGGCAKGGATGAGCTCTTCATCCGATGCGGCATATTTATTCATGCCATCAATCTCTTCAATGATGCCGGTAATAATGGGTAGCCAGGAGACGAATGCTGCCATCGTACTGTCAGGTCTCGATTTTCGCAATAACCGGAAAATAGATGGGGACGACGAATCCGCCGGAAAGCTTCGATTTTTTTGAATATGCACATGAGACTCATGCCGTTGCGGCGCTACACCATGCAAAAGAGATCCCCAACATTCTCCGCTATTGGAAGGATAGACCG
>NZ_JBFTQB010000881.1:0-2693 GCF_056398785.1 Paenibacillus sp. 01T422
GCCGTATATAGCATCGTTGGACAGAAAGCTGACTTTGTATTCATGCAATTGCGCGAAACGTTAGAAGAACTGAATGATTTAGAAAATGCTTTTAATAAATCCAGCTTTGCCGCTTTTACAATCCCGGTATATTCCTATGTTTCTATCGTAGAATTAAGCAGTTACCTGGCTAAGCCTGGCGTCGATCCTGCGGATGATCCAGAGATTCAAGCACGTTTGAAGCCAGCGCTACCCAAAGCGAAGCATATCTGCTTCTATCCGATGAATAAGCGTCGCGAAGGCAATGACAACTGGTACATGCTCCCTGCGGACGATCGCAAAACGATGATGCGCAGCCATGGTATGATTGGCCGTACATATGCTGGCAAAGTGAAGCAAATCATCACGGGTTCTGTTGGTCTGGATGATTGGGAATGGGGCGTAACGCTGTTCTCCGATGATCCTTTGCACTTCAAAAAGCTCGTTTATGAAATGCGTTTTGACGAAGTGAGCGCACGTTTCGGTGAATTCGGTGATTTCTATGTAGGCAACTTGCTTACACCAGAGAAATTTGCGAAACTCATTACGGTTTAAAATAACGTAATAACGTAGAAGGATGGACCTCGTGTCTGTCCTTCTTTTTCTTTTCCGTAGAAAAAAAGCCTGCCCTCTAAGAGCAAGCTTTCAATTATGTTTTATTCCTCATCATCATCGTCGTCGCGGAGCGCAGCTGCAAGTTCGGCTTCCATCTGCGCTTTGCGTGCGAGATACACCTCGGTATCACGATCACGCTGTCGACTTTTTTCCTTCAACCGTTCGATGGCTGGTAATATGAGAATATCAATTTCCTTTTGTACAACAGCTACGTGATCGTAACGTTTCTCCGTCTCCAGAAAATGACCGACTTCAATCAGTCCGTTGTAACGATCCAGTTCATCCCGGGTAAGAAGTCCTCTTACTTGGACACTGCAGTGCCGCATAACGATCCCCCCGTTTAAGAATGATGACTAGAAACGCCCTTTACGAATAACGAGCGGAATTCCGCCGATAATGTAGAGGTATCTCATATCAACCACTTTCTTCATCATGGCTGCTACATTCCCTTTGAGTTTACGGGAACCAACAATACCGATGGCTTGTCCTTTACCTAAGGAAGCAACAGTACCTTTGTTGGAGAATTTGAATGTTTTCATTTGGGAACCGCGAATGGAAGCAATCAGGTTATGAGCGACAGCTTCCCCTTGCTGCATCGCGATTTGCGCCGTTGGAGGGTAAGGTCTGCCTTCATCGTTCATAACGATGGAACAGTCGCCGACAACATAGATATTATCGAATTGAGGAGCACGTAGGTACTCATCAACTTTAATTCTACCGCGCATCGTTTCAAATCCAGCTTCATCCAGCATGTGGTTACCGCGGATACCGCCTGTCCAAACAACCGTTGCAGCCTTGATAAACTCATCGCCAGCGATAAGAACGCCTTCCGGTGTGCATTCTTTAATCGCTGTACCGATTTTGAATGTGATGCCTTTGTCTGTCAAAATTTTCATCGCATACTCAACAAGCTCAGGGTCAAAACCTGGCAGCGCTGTTGGAGCAGCTTCAATATTATAAATCTTCACGAGGGAAGGATCGACGTCGAACTCTTTGCAAAGCTGTGGAATGCGATCTGCAAGTTCACCGATGAATTCAATACCAGTAAATCCAGCTCCACCGATAACGAATGTCAGGTAATCTTTGCGATCCGGCTCACGCTTGTATTTCGCGAATTGATACTCAATGTGCTCCCGAATGAAGCGAACGCTGTTGATGCTACGGATATTCAGTGCGTATTCTTTGAGTCCAGGGATACCGAACGTTTCAGCTTCGCCACCAAGACCGATAACTAGGTAGTCATAAGAAAGCGTCCCGTCTTCGAGAATAACCTTTTTCTCATGCGGACGGATTTGGGTAACAGTCGATTTCACGAAATCCACTTTGAACTCATCAATCAATTTCAGAATGTTCACGCGTGCATTTTCAGGATTATCTGTCCCAGCAGCAGGCATATGGAGATGCGTGGTAATGTAGTGGTAATCATGCTTGTTTACGAGTGTTACATCAGCTTCATTGTAATTTAATTCTTTTTGCAATCGAATTGCAGAAAGAATCCCGCCGTACCCGGCTCCTAGAATAACGATTCTTGGTATTCTACTCATGTCTCTCTCACTTCCATATCCGATTTTATTGTCCCATGGTTTCTCTATCTTGTGAAAATTTACACAAACAGCTTCAAAAGTGGTATACTGCCTCTAGTTTGCTCTCTCACGCAGTGATTTATGATCAAAAATGCATCAAAAAGCACAAATTTAGTCACAACATGGTAAACCGATTCTCATGATATAATATAATTTAAATTAGTAAAGATCAAGTGCTATTTTGGCTTAAAATCAAGCTTACAGCCCCTTCAGGCGTGTCCAACCATTGTAAGCATTACTTATCATATTTATAAGCGATTTATATAAAGAAATCACACTTTTCTGTTTCCTTCATTAGAAGAGACGTTTATAATGAAATAATGATTGTGGCAATTCTTGCAATACTCAGAATAATGGCACATCAAAGGAAATGAATCGGAGGAGTTTAACAATGATCGAGAAAGAAACTAATCAAGACATCGTTGATATTATTGTCATCGGTGGTGGACCTGCTGGGATGTTCGCATCCTTCTACGC
>NZ_JBFTQB010000882.1:0-2690 GCF_056398785.1 Paenibacillus sp. 01T422
ATATATCTGCGAATCTTGCGCTCAAGATATGAGCGATCGATCAAACAACTAAAGGAGCGTGTCGAGATGAAAGAAATTAGCCTTGCTATCCTTACTCTTCGTAATTTCAAAGGCGTTAGAAACTTCACACTAGAAACTAACGGCAAAGACGTTGTCGTTCTAGGTGACAATGCGGTAGGTAAATCAACTCTCTTTGATGCCTTCACATGGCTACTGTTTGATAAAGACAGCCATAACAACTCCACTTCAAACTTCAAAATCAAGACGCTTGATCGTGACGGTAATACGCTACATAACCTGCAGCATGAGGTAGAGGGAGCGCTACTGATCGACGGTAAACTTAAGACACTCCGCAAAGTATACGCTGAAAAATGGACGAAAAAGCGTGGATCCGCTCATCAGGAATTCGATGGACACACAACGGACCACTTCATTGATGGCGTTCCTAGCACAAAAGGCGAGTACACCAAATTCATCGATAGCGTTATAAGTGAGAATGTTTTCAAACTCCTAACTAATCCCGCATTCTTTAATGAAATGCACTGGAAAGACCGCCGTAAGACTTTGCTTGAAGTATGCGGTGACGTATCAGATGCAGAAGTCATCAGCAGTAATGAGAAGTTGGCTAAACTAATCAATATTCTAGGTGATCGCAGTATTGATGACCATCGGAAAGTTATCGCAGCCCGCCGTAGTGAGATCAATAAAGAGCTTGATAAGCTACCTGTTCGAATTGACGAAGCAAATCGCTCGATGCCAGATGTCTCTGAACTGGATGAAGGCTTTCTAGATGATGATATTGCTTCACTTAAGAGCAAGATTGAGAAAAAAGAAGCTGAGTTGTCCAGAATTCAAAATGGTGGCGAAGTTTCAGTGAAAGAGATTGCACTCCGAGAACTGGAGGGCGAGCTGCTTAACCTAAGGAACCAATTGCAATCTGGAACTATGGATAAAGTATCAGAGCTTCGCTCCACATTAAATAACCTTAAGTCGAAGCAATCAACTCTTCAGTTATCGATTGAAAATCATCAACAAAAGATTAAGCACAATAGAACGATCATTGATAGAAAGCTAGAAGAGGCTGATCGCCTTCGGAATAAATGGATTACCGTAAACGCAGAAGAATTTGCTGGAGAGCATGATGAGAACTGCTTTGCTTGCGGGCAATCATTACCTGAGGATCAAAAGAAACTGGCTCACGATCGGGCAATAGCACACTTCAATCGTGAGAAGGCCGAACGGTTAGAGGCTATATCGGTTACTGGCAAAGCCGAGAAGAGAGATGCCGATCAGTTAACAGCTGAAAATACTCAGCTCACCAATGCCCTTGAGAATTTAATCTCTCAATCTGAGGTTAAACGAGATGAAATTAAATCAGCTGAATCCGATCTGGAGAATCTCCAAGCAGGCATGACGGACGTTACAGCTCATCCTTCATATATCGAGAAGCAGAGTCAGATAGCAGCCATTAAGAATGAAATTCTTGGCTTACGATCGACTAATCAAGCGAAAATCGATCAAGTACGGCTTGAACTATCAAAGATTAGAAATGAAGCATTTGGTCTTGACCAGCATAAAGCCAAGTTCGCTCAGGTCATTGTGATTAAAGGACGCATTGAAGAATTGGTTGCACAGGAAGAGCAGCTTGCCAAAGAATTCGCTCGACTGGAAGAAGAATTGTTCCTGACAGAAGAATTCGTACGGGTCAAAGTAGCTCTTCTGGAATCCAGAATCAACAGTAAATTCAAGCATGTTCGCTTTAAATTGTTTGAAACTCAGGTCAATGGTGGCCTTGAAGAAAGATGCGACACTTTAATCGATGGCGTTCCATACGGCGCCGGGCTGAACAACGCCGCTGAGATCAATGCTGGTCTTGATATCATCAACACCCTTTCAGATTACCACGGCTTCACGGCTCCAATCTTTGTAGACAACGCTGAAGCAGTTACTCGGATGATCGAAACGAAAGGCCAGAAGATCAGTCTTGTTGTCAGCGAAAAAGATAAGCAACTCAGAGTAGAAACGAAATCGAAGTACCAGGAGGCGATCTAGTTGTCAGAAACTATAGCAGTAGCACAGAAGGAGCTTACGGCTTCTGAACGGTTCATGAATAAGGTTGTTGCTCAATTTACATCAGGTGTTGGTGAGGTCGCACTCACAAAGTTTCAGCAACGACTGGCGCAGAATTACTTCATCGCTCTAGACAATGTCCTTAAAACGGCAGAGTCAAAGCGAAATGATAAATACAACAATCTGCCAATGGCTTGGCAAAACGTGAACATGGAGAAGTTGGCAGTCAACGTAGTATCTTATGCCCGGATCGGTTTCGATCCGGCTCTCCCAAATCATATTAGTTTGGTTCCTTTCAAGAACAATACGACAGGTAAGTACGATATCGGGTTTATTGAAGGGTACCGCGGACTTGAACTTAAGGCCATCAAGTATGGTGCTGAGGTTCCAGACAGCACGACGGTTGAAGTTGTTTATTCTAATGATCGGTTTAAGTCCATTAAAAAGGATCGAAACAACGTCATTGAGAGCTATGAATTTGAAATCTTAAATGATTTTGATCGCGGTGAGATCATTGGAGGCTTTTACTATCACCAATTCAATAAAACACCAGATAAGAACAAATTAGTGGTCATGAACATGAAAGACATCTTAAAACGGAAGCCAGAGAAGGCAAGCGC
>NZ_JBFTQB010000883.1:0-2689 GCF_056398785.1 Paenibacillus sp. 01T422
TCTCGGAACAACGCATCAGGTCTAAATTGTTGATAAAGATGAGTCGAGATATACATCAGAAGTCCTTTTTATCGTGGGACATTTGGTTCATTTATCTATTAATTCCAAAATATAAAAATTATTTAGTTGCTAGATTAACATTACCATGATACATTTTCCATGTAATGTAAACTATATGATAGGGAAAGGTAGTGTGGGAATCAAATGAAGAAAAGTCTTATCACTCTTTTTGCTTCGTTAAGTATTGTTTCAATTATTGCGGTATCTGCATCAGCTGCTACGCAAACTCCAGCTGTAAGTGTTGGGGGAAGTCCAAGTCAAGCCATAAATTCAAATTTTGTGGATGATTTGAATAACCCTAAAGCATTATCCCAAAACAGTGAAGTTCCTCAAGTTGAAGAAGTTGCAGGTCGGGCATTAGGGCAATTGGGGCAAGTAAATGATGTTTTAGTTGGTGCAAAAGATGGAGTAGCAGCTAAGACAAAGGATAAGCCAACCCAATTTTGGAATTTAGATCGAAGTGGTGGCTATACCGCAACTATTGAAGGATTACGATCTTTGTTATATACAAACTATTATTTCCAACCAAGTACTGCGGGAGAAATTTATGTTTCAACAGATTTCACCAAAGACTCGGGTGTTGGAGCTGGGACTTATACGATATATTGCTATGATCTCTCTACAGGCTCAAGTGTGACAAGTTGGAATGGGACTGCTGGATCTCCAAGTCCTGCAGTGAAATTTTACAATTTAAATACATCACATCTTTATTATTTTGGATTTCAAGATACTGCATCGTCAGGTACAATAAGTGGGACTGCTTACGTTACTTATTAATAGTCATGTTAAAAGAGCTGGCCGCATTTTGGGTCGACTCTTTTACCGGAGTTCCTGAGTTTGTTACCAAGATGATAAATTTAAGCGGCCGCCTTTTCCGGGTAAGAAACCGGGCTGGGCGGCTTTCCTTTATTTTGTATAGCCTCGGTTTTTGTTTTGACTTAACTGTTCCGAAGAACATAAAAGGAACAACAACACGGAAGGGGACGATGGCGAATAACAAATCGTTTTATAGATGATTCACCTGATAAAGATAACTAGCTGCCTCTTCACCAATTATCATACCTTAACTTTGCAAATATGTATTTTTTAACTACTCCTTTTTTGTGATGATTGATTGGTTAGGCAGTTAATTTTTATATTTGATGACAATCCCCAATAGTTAGCTAAAAACCTTGAACGGGTACCTTAGAGCTACGACGATTCTAATAGTCAATCTATATTTACCGATTTTGTTAGTGATTCAACGATTGAAGCGTAACTCATTATTTTCGTCCAGCCAAGATATTCAGCTGTAGGCTGCTGAAGAAAATCCAGAAACTTGCTCGCTGTATATTTTTCAGACCAGTACTTGTCCGAGTCTAAAACTTCATGTATATCCTCTTCCTTCCTAACATACTGAAATGCCCGATGTTCCAAAAGATATACATGCTTGCCAACTTTAAAAGCTGTATGCACGGTGTTAAGGACTTCCGTTAAATGAATGTTGTACTCATCTTTTTGAGGATTGTAATTTTGATCTTTAGAATCTACCCTTACGCAGGTCAAGCAGTCGAAGAAACGGAGCTTATCAATTATAAGGTTGCCGACATAGTTCTCGTAAGCTGGTGTCAATCTATAGTCTCCGAACTTTTCGAGCCGTTTCCCGCTAATCTGCTGTTCCCTCATATTTTCGACTTCCTCTCGAAGATACAAGCCTTTCTTAATTTCCCGAAGAAGCTTTTGTTCTCGCATGCTGCTTATCCGTTGATTGGAGAAATGGAAGCGATCAATAATTTCCGGTTGAATCATCGTGTATTGCTGTACAATTAATTCAACCAGTTGTTGCGGTGCGACATTAAGCCCTGATGCTTCAACGAGTTTCTGCAGATCTATCATTTTCGAGACTTCCATTTATAAACACCTCGCTACTGTAATTTATTCTGCTGGCTATAGTATAATATAATCTGTTGATCAGAATCAACAGTTGATATAAAATTCAACGTCAAATAGTTGGTTGATGAAATGCGCAATATATTTATGAATATTTGCATCTAAGCAACGGAGGAGATAATTTCGCACATAGAAAAAGAAATAATAAATAAAAAAAGCAGCTGGTCACGACCGGCTACTTTTTTTATTTATTTTAAGCGGATCTCAAATCAATGTGACCTTTATTTTGTGGATTCTTGAAATAAACCATTAGACTGGAAAATATAGTATTAGACCGGGAATGGCATTAAGCTAACGGGCAGGATACTTCGAACGTGGCAAAGAATTAATAAGGACAAATGTTTTATTGAGAAAGTAGGTTGTAAACGTGGCGTTTGCGCATCTCATTGTGGAGCTACATTGTCTTTACGGGATAGGTGACCAAGATGAAGTTATTCCTCCTGTTCCACCTTTTTGTAAATATGGAGTACGTAAACCAGGGTACCATTGTTTATCGGAAAATTGTGAGTTCTCTGGGCATGCACCAGCGCCCCTTGAAATAGCCTATTCAGATGAAAAGGGTGAGGTAGCCTCTGATGCGTGGATAGGATTTGGAGGCGATATGGACCCAAACCCTTATAACAATATGGTATCAGAACTAAAGGAATCATGGGAAAATCTTTGTAAAAAGAAAGTGAATGAAGCATATAAAGATTATATG
>NZ_JBFTQB010000884.1:0-2688 GCF_056398785.1 Paenibacillus sp. 01T422
CCGTATACCCCAGTGACTTGGATGGTGCCGCCTTTGCGGACAGCCTGAGACGCAATGATAAATGCGCTCATGGTGCCGCCTTGCAGTTTCAAACCGCTGGTTAGAAATTCGAGATCGCTCATCTTGCCATCCATTCCTACCGCATCAATCACGACATCGGCGCCGCCTTTGGTCATTTCCTTGAGATTGTTGCCGATATTCTTATCCTGTTCGAAGTTTACGATTTCCACATTGTTCATTCGCTTCGCATGCTGTAAGCGGTAATCCACATAGTCAACGGCGATGACCCGCTTTGCTCCCTTCAGCCAGCAGAACTTCTGGGCCAGAAGTCCGATCGGACCGCAGCCGAGCACGATGACTGTATCTCCATTCTTGACGCCGGCATTATCTACGCTCCAGAACGCCGTCGTCATGGTATCGGCGATCAAGCTTAGCTTTTCATCCGGTTGCTCACAGTTTTCAGGAATCTTGAAGTGGGTGAAATTAGCAAACGGAACTCGTAAATACTCGGCTTGCCCCCCAGGATAACCACCGGTCGTTCCGGAGTAGCCGAAATATGCGCCCATATCCCCGTGTTCGTTTGAGTTGTCGCATTGGCTTTCCAACTGATTCTTACAATAAAAGCATTCTCCGCATGCGATGTTGAAAGGGATGATCACACGGTCGCCTTTCTTTACCTTGGTCACTCCAGGGCCTACTTCTTCTACGATCCCCATCGGTTCATGTCCAATGACATAGTTCTCCTGAAGGTTAGGGATCATCCCGTGAATCAGGTGAAGGTCCGAGCCGCAAATGGCGGAACTGGTAACCCTTACGATCATATCGTCCGGTTTCTCAATCTTCGGATCCGGCACCTCTTTGACCACGACATTTTTAATCCCTTGATAAGTTACCGCCTTCATGCTTTATTTCCTCCAATATTTTCATCTGGGGTCCGATCAAACATCCCTTTACGCGACGTATCATCCGGGAACAAATTCATCTGCCCGATCATCACCGTATTTTTCGCCGAAAGCTGGTCGAGTTGGTACTGTTCGTTCAGCTCGTAAGGATGGAACCATTTTTTGCGAATCATGAGCTCCGTGATTTCTTGGTGCATTGCAATCCCTTGCTTAAGATGATTGCGCAGCAGCGCTCTTACATCCGGAGAAGCCGTTTCCGTCAGGGCGATGGACAAATTTCGCACACCCTCCTTGGCACGAAGAAGGAAGTCCATTGCAAAAGTCAAATCTGCCATTTCCGGCATATTTAATGAATTGATCGGGTCTAAATAATCGGTATTCATTTTTGTTCCCCTTTATTGTGTAATAGGTGTAGGGCTATTTGGAACAGGCGCTTGGAAAGGAGCTCTTGCGTAGATTGCTTGCAGCTCGGCGATCTGTTGTGTGGATTGAATTACGTCTTTCTGCATTAACGCTTTTAGCTCTTGGTCAAAGACCAAGCCTTGCATAAGTTTTGACTTAGCGAGGCAGAGCGTTTTAAAGTTTAACGCTTCATGCAGTTCCATCGATTCGTGCGGCGCTAGCGTTGGCGTATTCATTGAGAAATTATCCCCTCCTTTTTTCATCGAAGTTAGATTATCCTACGCATCGGATCTTATACTAAAATTGATTGCCGGAAATGTGGGGTCCGGATATTCCCATGCAGTCGTAAGAATATAAACAAAATCTCAACCGCATACTTATTTCTGTATAAGTTATTGATCTTTGCTTAAGGAAGGAGGACTCACCTTGCCCAATGAAAACAAAATTGATCTAGCCACCGAAAATGCAAGAAAACCGGCAGAAGGTATACTTAACTCGAGCGTCAATACGCTGGAGCAGCATGCATCTAACGCGGTTTTTGAGGCGCAAACGGCATTAAATCAGGCGATAAGCTCGATAAGTGAATCTAATGCGGCAACAAATTCACAAGCTTTGGAGACGGCCCGGCAGCAATTGACCCAAGCAGAGGAATTTTTAGATCAAGCGCAAACTTCAGCAAACGCATTACGTCTGCCGGACCAACAATAAAACGGTAGCTTTGGTGGTGGCAGAGATTCTCCTTCTTTTTCGGATAGAAGTGGAGTCAAGCTCACTCACTAATGTCGAGGTATGGTCGTCTGTCTATGTAGACGCATGATGTTTTCCGAATTTACGCCGATTCTCTCCGAATGGGCAAATGACTTGCGTTGACGCTCGGAAGAACGTATTTGCCATAGACACGGAGAGTCACCGTCAATAACCTCTTAATGTTGAAGACCATAATTGTAAGTGGATATAAGCGGACTACGGAAATTGCCCCCTTTCAATGAGACATTTTTGTACGTCGGCGAACGCGTTTGATTTGCCGGACCAGCGCAGCGAATCATGACAAGCGAAAGGGAGGCCCTTAAGGGGCCTCCCTCTTTCTTCTGCTTCCTATTTTACGGGTCGGTCGTTAAAATGCCGTCGTTCTTCAGCACCACAGCGCGGCGGCAACGCAAGCTGGGCGGGGCGAGTCTTGGGTGGCATAGCTCCACATTTAGGAACGTGTCGTACTGGCTGCGTTCTTTTGTTTTGCCGCTTCCACTCGTGTCATGGTTCCGAAGTAGACCACACAGAACACTCGAGTTATCAGGAATGTGAGAAAAATCGTGGCCCATGACCAAAACCAGTTCCAACGAATATACCGAATCAGATCGGTATATTGTACGAGCAGCACCTCAAC
>NZ_JBFTQB010000885.1:0-2685 GCF_056398785.1 Paenibacillus sp. 01T422
CGTCCTTGCAGATCGACGAAGGTGCGCATGTTCTTGCTGATCAGATTGTCGGGCAACAGGATAGCAACAATTTGGCCACGAGCAGCATGGATCAAGCAGCATTAAGATCTCCTATAGAAGGCACGGTGATCAAGACTTTGATCAAGACTGGCGAAGTGGCGTCGGTTGGTCAAGCTGTAGCGATGATTGTAGACCCCAATAAGCTGTTTGTGTCAGCCAATATAGAGGAGACCGCTATCAATAAGATTCATGAGGGGCAAAAGGTTGATATTAAATTGGATAATTTCCCAGGTAAGATCTTAACGGGGAAGGTAAAAGAAATAAGCAAGGCTACAGCATCGACCTTCTCGTTGCTTCCATCGACGAACACAAGCGGTAATTTTACCAAAGTAACGCAGCGGATTCCTATTAAAATAGCGATTGAAGACAATCAAGGCCTTACACTATTGCCGGGAATCAGCACAACTATCAAAATTCACTTGAAGAGCAATTAAATAAAGAGGAGCCAGTTCAAATGAAACGATTAAACCAATTCGTAGTTCCCGCCGTTTTTATACTAGCTACCCTCGTTATTCTGCCCGCATGTGGGGCTATAGAAGCAGAAGAGTCAGGAGCATCGGTCGTTCCTGTTCAAGTGATCAAGTTGGGGCAAGGCGCTGCTGCAGGCCTGAATGGCAAAATAATTCCTGATCAGAGCATTAATATCGTTTCGAAGGCATCTGGTAAAGTTGCTGAAGTTCGTGTGCAAGAGGGCAGTAAGGTGAAAAAAGGAGATGTGCTTGTTCAGTTAGAGACCAGCGAATTGATCCAACAGGTCAAACAAGCCGAATTCTCAACCAGCGCAGCTCAGGCTAAATTGGCTGATACACAAGCAGGTGCCCGTCAGCAAGAGATCACTGGACTTCAGAGTTCTATCCAGGCAGCCGGTGGTGCTTATCAACAGACAACAGCGGCTGTTGAGCAGGCCAAAGCAGGATTGGAGCTTGCTACAAGCGTCTACAATCGTCTTCGCAATTCATTCGAGAGCAGCTCAAGTGTATCGCAGGATGATTTGGACAAAGGGACGCTCGACTATGAAAAGGCCAAAGCAGGTTACGAGCAGGCTTTAGGCGCGCAGAAAGCTGCCGAAGCACAATTGAGAGGAGCCGAAGCCAAGCTGGATCTTGCGAAAGTCGGCCCGACAGAAAATACGATTAAAGCGCTCCAAGCGGATGTTGAGCGATTGAATGCTACGCTTGAGCTTGCGAATAGCGGGCTGACCAATGCGACAATTACCGCTCCTATCGACGGAGTCATTGTAAAGAAAGGCATTTCGCCAGGGGAGTTGGCACAAGCCGGGGTACAGATCCTCTCGCTTGTCAATATGGATCAAGTCCAAGTAGAGCTTAGTGTTGTGGATAGCCAGATTACACAAGTGAAAGAAGGCATGACCGTAGACGTTAAGGTGCAGAACGTGCCGGATAAAAGCTTTCAAGGCGTGATCTCATTCGTCAGTCCGGTAGCGAACACAAACAGCAACTCATTCCCTGTTAAGGTCAAAGTCGATAACAAAGAGGGCTTGTTGTTTGCCGGTATGGTGGCAGAGGTCAAGCTGAATGCTTCCCAGCAAAGCCGTCTGGAAGTACCGAAAAGTGCAGTGATCAAAAAAGATCAAAAAGAATATTTGTTCACCGCAGACAACAGCACAGCGCACCTTGTTGAAGTGAAAACAGAAGAGAAGAATCAGGATTGGCTCTACGTGATGCCTAACAACAACATCAAAGCCGATCAACAAATCATCGTGAAGCCAGCAGAGAACCTGGCTGAAGGCACGAAGGTAAAAGCCGAATAGGAGGCACTCTGATGGCCGATGAATCGGTGGTTACAAAGCAGAAATCAGAAGGCAACGGCCAGATGTGGCTGTCGCTTATTGCTATCGTCACAGGTACGTTTGTCGCTGTATTGAATAGCAGCTTAATGAACGTGGCCATGAATAAATTCGTTGCCGTATTCGGCTCGGATCTCACAACCATGCAGTGGATCATTACGGGATATACGCTGGCTTCTGCTATGGTTATTCCGATGAGCGGATATCTGGGCGCGAGATTCGGCAATAAGAATTTATTTATCTACTCAGTTGCCGGGTTTACTATATTCTCTGTGTTATGCGGTTTGGCGTGGAGCGCCAATACGATGATTTTATTTCGGATCATTCAAGGGTTCGCCGGCGGGTTCATCATGCCGGTCGGAATGTCGATTATTTTCACCACCTTTCCGAAGGAAAAGACAGGTACAGCCATGGGATTATGGGGGATTGCGGCCATGGTGGCTCCTGCGTTAGGGCCAACATTCGGTGGTTATTTGATCCAGAATTTCAGCTGGAGGCTCCTTTTCTTCATTAACGTGCCGATTGGCATTCTGGCTGTCGTGTTGGGCAAGATTCTCATGAAGGAGTCACCTCGCACAACAGGGTTGAAATTTGATACGCCAGGGGCCGTCTTGTCCATGATGTTCTTCGGAAGTCTGCTGCTGGCTTTAAGCAAAGGGCAGTCCGAAGGCTGGACTTCGTTGTTCATTGTCAGCCTGCTGTTTGTTGCTCTCTGCAGTTTAATGTTATTAATCTGGGTGGAGCTTGGAGCCAAGCAGCCTGTTCTGGACTTGAACTTATTCAAAAATGTTAAATTTACGATTAGTGTCATTTCGGGC
>NZ_JBFTQB010000886.1:0-2685 GCF_056398785.1 Paenibacillus sp. 01T422
GAGATGCATCTATATCGATCTCGAAGGCAAAAAGATTGCAGGATATCGGCTCAGTCCCCAGAGTGACTGTCTATTCACCTCCAGCCGGTCAACCCTATTCCAAGGAACTGTGGGCGCCTGAGCTACAATATCTGGATGGCAAGTGGTACATCTACTTTGCTGCAGATGACGGAGCAAATGAAAATCACAGGATGTATGTACTGGAAGGAAACTCCCAAGATCCGCAAGGAACATATACGTTGAAAGGTAAAATATCGGACAACACGAACAAGTGGGCTATTGACGGAACGGTACTTGTCAAAGATGACAATACCAAATATTTTGTATGGTCGGGCTGGGAAGGCGATGTCAATGTGAAGCAGAGCATTTATATCGCTCCAATGAGCAATCCTTGGACGATCAGTGGTCCGAGGGTTCAAATCTCTACGCCAGATCAAAACTGGGAGCGCATTGGTACTCCTTATATCAACGAAGGACCAGAGATTTTGAAGAAGGACGGCAAAATATTTATTGTATATTCCGCCAGTGGCAGTTGGACGGACGATTATACACTCGGCATGCTAAGCAATACGGATGGCAATGTATTAAACCCTGCATCCTGGAGCAAGTCTGGCCCTGTTTTCAGTAAAGTGCCGACAGCGTACGGCCCCGGTCATAACACGTTCACCACTTCACCTGACGGAAAAGAAGATTGGATCGTGTATCACGCCGATCAATTCTCCGGCGGAAGTTGGGGGAATCGCAGCGTCCGGGCACAAAAATTTAAGTGGAATTCTGATGGTACTCCGAATTTCGGAACACCTGCCGCTTATGGGGCTTCCATGGAAGAGCCATCTGGCACTCCGAACGTAACAAGATTTAAATATGAAGCTGAACATGCACTTATCGGTGGGTCGGCGGTTCTTACTTCTTCAGATAATGCATCGGGAAATAAAGTAGTCGGCCATTTGGATCAGCCTGGCAAAGATTATGTAGAGTTCACGGTTGATGTGAAGGAAGCGGGCGATTATTCCCTCATTGTCGTGGCTGACAATGGAACTGCCGGAGGCGCTTCTGCGCAGCATGAGGTTTCCGTAAATGGCGGTATAGGCCAGACGGTGACTTATAAAAACTTTGGCTGGAAAGGTTTTAATCCAGTATCTATGGATGTTAGCCTGCATGCTGGAATTAACAAGATCCGTTTAACCAGCAAACTGAATTTTGCCCAACTGGATTACATCGTTCTTGAGCCTCTGGAGAAAAGTGACGTCTCAACGCCGGTAGAAAGTATTGCTTTGGATAATCAGGCCGTGAATTTGAGTACTGGAGAATCTGCTTCCCTAATTGCTTCTGTAAGACCGCTGATTGGCACGAACAAGAACGTCGTGGTGACTTCAACGGCACCTGAAGTGGTAGCGGTTACACAAGACAGTAAGGATACAGCTACAGGAAGCACTATGCTGACAGTGAAGGGACTGAAAGCGGGTACGGCAACAATTCGAGTTATTAGTAGCGATAATGGCGCAGTCCTTAGTGAATGCAGTGTTACTGTCCGTCAAACGCCTGGCGAACCGGATTTATCGAAGTTTACGATTGATTCCTTTGATAGCGATGTACTCGATCCAGCGTGGTCGATATTCCAGGAAAGCAAAGGCAATTGGAGTTTGACTCAAAATCCGGGTTCAATGACGATTCATACGACACCTACGGATGTCTATCAGGATAACAATAGTCAAAACAATGTGTTTCTGAGAGATGTGCCGGCTAGTGGCGATTTTGAAATCGTTACGAAAGTTACGGCACCTATTGCCTTGAATCACCAGCAAGGTGGTCTCTTCGTCTGGCAGGATGCGGATAATTTCGTAAAGCTTGCTCATGTCTATGCGAATGGAAAAATTATCGAAACCGCTTATGAACTTGGTGGTAGTTACAAGAAACCAGGCAATGAGGCGGCTCATCCCGGCGGCGATACAATGACGCTCAAAATTAAGAAAATGGGGAATGTTTATACCACGTATTATTGGAATGGATATGAGTGGATTCAGGCATCCAATCCTGTCACTGCAAATTTAAAAAATATCAAAGTCGGATTATTCGCAAACAATATCGTTGCGACTAACAATCGGATAGATGCTCGATTTGATTATTTCGCTGTCAGATCCATCCAAGGTGGGGTTGATCTTGATCAGAAGAAATTGACACTTGAATCAGGGAAGACAGCCCAGCTTCACAATCTGGGAGCAAGCGGCGAAGAAGTGACATGGACGTCCAGCAATCCGGAGATCGCAATTGTCAGCAACAGCGGATTAGTAACAGCACTATCGCCAGGTAGAGCGCTCATTGAAGCAGTATCTACGAGCGGTGACTTCCGCTCGCAAGCTACAGTAACCGTACCGAACTCTGATCCTGTGCCGGAGATCCTCTACACGAACGACTTTAACGGATCATCGGCTGAAGGATGGTCTACGTACGAAGGCAATTGGACCGTCTCTAACGGGCAGTATGCAGTAAATAGCGGTCCGGGCTATAAAGCAGTACTTAACAGCAAAAGCTTTACAGATTTCGTACTTGAGGGCGATGTGCAAATTACGAGCGGAAACGAAGCTGGGTTTATTTTCAGAGCATCGAACGTTGCTAATGGCGCGGATAATTTAGACGGATATTACTTAGGGATTAATGCTTCCACGCAAACAGCCGTACTTGGTC
>NZ_JBFTQB010000887.1:0-2681 GCF_056398785.1 Paenibacillus sp. 01T422
TTCATGCAGCGCAAGACCAGCGCTGCACCACAGAGTTCATGCAGCGCAAGACCAGCGCTGCACCACAGAGGATGAAAATGGATAAAATCAGTCAATACTTCTACTACGGCTGGGTGAGGAAGGTCGATCAACTATGGTGCGTTAGAGCCCAACCGTTAGTCTGACTCCACCAACCACGGTGCATCACAGAATGTCGCTCCTTCGGGAAGCACTCATGGTAGATTAATCCTATTTTGGTTGTTGCACCAGCCCATATTCAGACCGTGGAAAGGATAATTTGAATGGATATTATCATTGAGCGAGCATGTGGTATGGATGTTCATAAGGATTCCATTACTGCATGTACGATGACACCCGAAGGAAAGGAGATTCAAACATTTCCTACTAAAACCGTATTTCTCCTTCAGTTAATTGACTGGATTAAAAAGCATGGGTGTACCCACGTAGCAATGGAGAGTACAGGTGTATTCTGGAAACCAATTGTTAACTTATTAGAAGCTGAGGATATTGAGTTTCTTGTCGTTAATGCTCAGCATATGAAAGCTCTTCCTGGACGTAAAACGGATGTCCAAGATGCGGAATGGATTGCCAAGCTTCTTCGTCATGGACTTCTGAAGGCTAGTTTTATACCAAACCGAATTCTACGTGAATTACGTGAATTAGTTCGTTATCGCCGGAGCATTATTGAAGAACATGCTAGGCAACATAATCGAATTCAAAAAGTGCTAGAGGGAGCTAATATTAAACTGGGCTCTGTGGTTTCAGATATTATGGGGGTCTCATCTAAGGACATGCTTAACGCTATTGCAAACGGCGAAGAAGATCCTGAAAAATTAGCAGGCCTCGCTCGACGATCTATGAAAAAGAAAAAAGATGAACTCGAACTCGCTCTTCGAGGTTACGTTAATCCTCATCAACGCATGATGCTTAAAACTATTTTAGCTCATATTGACTTCCTTACTGAGCAAATTGAGATGTTAGATCAAGAGGTTTCGCAGAGAGTCATCTCAAATCAAGAGGATATCGAGCGATTAGATTCTATACCCGGAATTGCCACTCGAATGGCTGAACAAATCCTAGCTGAAATTGGAACAAACATTAAAGAGCAATTTCCAAGTGCGGCTCACTTGTGTTCTTGGGCAGCAGTTGTACCAGGACATAATGAAAGCGCAGGCAAAAGGAAGTCTTCTAAAGGTAAGAAAGGAAACAAATATTTGAAATCTGCCCTAACAGAGGCGGCACATTCTGTAGGTTCCTCTAAAAACTATCTTGGTGCTATGTATAGGCGAACTTTAGCACGAAAAGGTAGGAAAAGAGCTGCTATTGTAGTGGCCCATGCCATGCTAAGAATCGCTTATTATCTACTTACAAGAAAAGAAATATATGTTGATCTAGGTGAGGATTATTTTGATAAGCAAAAACTTGGTTCAATTGTACGGAATTCGGTTCGAAGGCTTGAAACTTTAGGCTACAATGTTACGATTTCGGAAGTCTCCTGATCTATGACCCTTATATCCTTGACGCTACACTTTTTTTTAAAAACGAATGGGCAGCGTCTTCTTTAGTGCTGTTCATTTTCTTCGACTGCCAGACTTTTAATTTTCATGGTAGTTTAGAAATCGCAACCGATCCGATGGCCAACAAAAAGTCTCCGACCCTATCAGTCGGGAATGAGATAAAGTTCTTGTCAAAATCGGGAATGGGATAAAGTTCTTGTCATTTGGTTTTGACAAGAACTTTAT
Source organism: Paenibacillus sp. 01T422 (assembly GCF_056398785.1). NCBI lineage: Bacteria > Bacillati > Bacillota > Bacilli > Caryophanales > Paenibacillaceae > Paenibacillus > Paenibacillus sp. 01T422. The sequence continues at coordinate 1,743 of NZ_JBFTQB010000887.1, forward strand.
CCCATAAAACAAAAAAGCCGCGATTTACGCGACCTCTAATGAGATAATGTTCTTGTCACCCGACACAAGAACGCAACTTCGGCATGTCTAATGAATTCGCGAAAGAATAGAACTTTCCTTCCAACAATTGAGAGTAAGCGCCACGCTAAACTCTCGTTAGCGTAACGCAACTACCGTAACACACCGGCGTTATTATTTAGCTCCCCCGCCAGTTAAATCAACCAGAAACTGACGTGATCAAGATCACTTAACTATCCATATCTTAGCGCGATCCCCAATATTCTAAAAGCCACATATCAATCTTTAAACCCTCGTAAGCAGTATTATCGTCGTTGACTTACCTTTCTCTTCCCCCACGGTTTTAGATATGAGATCACGGTTAAAAAGACTAATATTGCTAACACTAGTACGCTTCCATTCAGTATCATTTTTTGACTATGAAGGTAGTCGGGATTGTACATGGGTTCAAGCTCTTTTAGAGAAAGTGCATTTAATGCCTTTTCAATCCACGTACCAATAAAAATACTACCAAAGAAAATCGTCATCAAATTACCGACCCACTTCGCGATAATCCAGTAATGTGTGGTGATCCCCCACCCTCCGACAGCTAGCCAAATACCGGTTGCCAAACTCCCTAAAGCCCCTGGAACAATTAAGTAATAGTCAAAATATTTGATGAAATAATGAGCAGCATAAATAAGTTCGCGATCTTTTAAATAGAGAGTAAATAGTGTTAAGACGAAATTACCTAACACCCCTGTAAAATAGATAATCACAAAGAGAACATGGAAGATTACCCACCATTTTTTCCGTTTTGCATCTAATCTGGTAGCCCTCAATTTGCCAACCAAGATTACTGATCCCGCAATTAGTATAACCATTAATAATGTCCACAAAAAAGCAATCATGAAAATCTGACCCCTCGCCTATAAATTTACC
>NZ_JBFTQB010000888.1:0-4417 GCF_056398785.1 Paenibacillus sp. 01T422
CTAACGGACACGAGTGCCGTTAACTTGCCGGTTCCCACTGATTCACTATTGATTTTCTGCGAATAGCGCCTCTCATGTCCGTTAGCTACTCCAAAATCCCGTTTTTTCACCAATTAGCGCTTCCTATGTCCATTAGTCGAACTCCAAGCACAACGCACCTCTACTCCACTCTCTAGTAAAATTTCTGCACCAAGTAACGAGCCAACCGGTCTCTCAGTCGACCGACCAACCAGCTTGCTATAGCAGGCTCGGGATAGGCCTGTCGCGTTTAACGGACTCCAGCGACGCTATTCAGCTAAACTATCACATATTATAATTCTAACGGACACGAGTGCCGTTAACTTGCCGGTTCCCACTGATTCACTATTAATTTTCGGCGAATAGCGCCTCTCAGGTCCGTTAGCTACTCCAATATCCCATTTTATCACCAATTAGCGCTTCCTACGTCCGTTAGTCGAACTCCAAGCACAACGCACCTCTACTCCACACACCAAGTACCTCTCTTCCACTTTCTAGCATCAATCCTGCACCAACCACCCTCCTCCTCCTCCTCTGGGCGTTCATATCCGCACACTCGGATTCAACAGCACCAACCAACCGCAAAGGAAAAAAAGGCACCCGCAGGCGCCTTTCTCATCCTCAAATAATTTTATATTCCGGTTTCACCTTGGTGAAATGCGGGTTTTTCCCTGTGACCATGAGGCCCATGCCCCAGTCAAAATGCGTATTCTCCGTCGGGAAATCGCTCGGATCACGGTACTGGAACAACACGTTCCGTCTAGTTCTGGAACTCCGATTGGACTCCGAGCCATGAATCGTCAGGTAGTTAAAGAACAGCACATCACCGGCTTCAGCCACACAAGGCGTTCCCTCTTTGACGGGATATTCCTTGTGGTTCAAATAATGCTGACCCACGTGCGGTATGCTGCCTGTGCGGTGCGAGCCTGGAATAACGCGCAAGCAGCCATTCTCCTCATCCGCATAATCCAAATGCACGCTTGCCGCAAGCATCGAATGTTTCTCATGCGGGAAGTAGGGGTGATCCTGATGCATAGGGAAGGCAGCACCATTCTCCGGCGGCTTCACAAGCATTTTCGAATGATGCAGCTGCACGTTGGGTCCAATGATTTGCTGCAGCACAGCAGCCATATTCGGATGAATCACAGCGCGCATGAATGCGGCATCGTGATAATGTACGTCGTGGAAGCCTTTCAAAACCAGCTTCTTCAGTTCATCAGGTGGAAGGAAATCGCCACTCCATTGATCATTTCGGTCTGCTTTCGCCTCAGCGGCGCGAATAATAATTTCTTCGACCGCTTGTCTCATTTCCTCTACCTCTTGTTGATTGAAAACCCCTTTAACAAGTAAATACCCATTTTCTTTGTAAAATTCTACATCCTCGCGAGTAATCACAGTCCATTCCTCCATCTATGCAGTTGATTGTAAACCGCTTTCTTATCTATAATTATAAGGAATAGGCAAGCAATCTGTCTTTTTCTGCAAAGGACAGCTTTTTGCAAAATAAGGACATTAAGGATGATGCAYGTGTACTTGTGCAAAGAAACCAGATCCCTGCTGAACGAGGTTGCCACCGTCATTCATGGACCCTCAGCTTGTTTCAAAATTCAATATTGGGGCGTAGATCCATGTTTATTCGATAACCAACCCCACAAACATTCCTTTTTTGAGGTCTGTTATGTCATTAGCGGTGAAGGCGAATATACAGAAGAAGGCATTCTCTACCCGCTGCGAGCAGGTACGCACTTTTGCTCCAGACCTGGCATCAAGCATCAAATTCGCACGCAAAAAGGCCTCTTTATTCTGTTCGTCGCTTTTGAACTAGATGAAACACAAAGTGAAGATACAATGCGAGATACCTTTCAGAATCTAGCTGAGCATGCCGAGGTTTGTCTGTATGATGGGGACCATCACCCGACGGCTCTCTTGTGGAAGTCGCTCTTGATTCGAGAGGGACATGGCAGCCTACCAGTTGCAGCCGTTCCAACATTAGCCTACACACTTCTCGTATCGTTTCTCAGCTTATTCGGTAAAGAGACTGGTAAACCTATTGTCCACCGTAAAAATACGAATATCCTGCTGCAGCGGGCCAAACTCTATATCCCGGGGAACCACGTTTTCAAATCGCTTTCGCGCGCTTTGCTATCCGGTTCTGCAATTCGCAGTCCATCCGCATAGTAGATAACCGTCATCACTTTGCGCATGGAGTCTGTCGGGTTACCAGGCGCGCTGTGCAGTGTCCAACCTGCATGGAACGTCGCATCTCCGGCTTCCATAGCGCCATGGGACATCGTTTCATATCCTTTGCCTTCAATATAACCGACTAACGTGCGATGGGATTCATCGGAGATCACCATTTTATTAATATAGCCTATGCGATGAGACTCAGAAGCAAAAGTCATTGATCCTACTTCTTCTGAAATAGGTACCAGCGGCATCCACATCGTAATCGTTTTATCTGTATCCAGCGGCCAATAGATTTGGTCTTGATGCCATGGGGTGTGACCTCCATGAGGTTCTTTGTACAAGGCCTGATCATGATAAATGCGCACACCTTCTACGCCCATCAATTCCGCTGCGATTTTGGCAAATCGTTTCGCTAATACGAACCTGCGAGCCGCTTCGCTTTTTTMCCACAAGTTAGAGATTTGGATAAAAGCCTTGCCATACGTATCACGCTGCTCAATCGGTTTGTTGTGATAATTCAGTTCCTTCACCAAATCCGTAATAATCGGTTCGTAGGAAGTGATTTCCGATGGGCTGGCTACCTGCCAAAGCACAATATGTCCTTTCTGCTGATAACTTTCGATCTGCTGTTCCGACAAGGTATAGCTGTCTTCCAAAGAAGGTAACGCTTGGTTATGGTTTGTTTCCTTCATGCTCATCTCGGATCACCTCAATTTGTATAATTATAGCTTTATTATAGGGCTGGGCCTGTTCCAAATCTTTGTCAAACAAGGTTAAATTATTGTCAAAAACCACTGGTTTGAAAGGTAGGTTCATATGCTAACCGATTTTCTGAAACACCATCCCATCGTTCCTTTCGTAAGACAAAGCGACTTTGCAGTCCGCAAACCATGGTCTTCCCCCGAGCGTAGATTGCTTGATTATTTATTGGTATATATTCAAGAGGGCACTTGCTGTTTCCATATCGATACTAAGAAATATACATTTAACGCGGGCCAGTTCTGCCTTGTGCAGCCTGGCAGCTTACTTGCTTTGGAAGGGTTAACGAACACCGTTACGCCCTATATCCATTTTGACCTCTCTTTTAACGCCGAACGCGAGCACAGTTTTCCTACCCGTCCTGGACAAATTGATTTATCCGCTTATAAGCATCTCATGCAGCCTACCATCAAAGACTTGTACGGGGTCGAGATGCCTGTGCATGTTGAACCATCCAAGCCGTTAAAACTGAAAGAAACACTGTTACAGGTTATTGAACAAGCCGAAAAGCAGGATCCGCTCATTCAGCTCAAAACCCAGCATCTAGTAACGGAGATCATCCTCTCTTTATTAGAGGCCTACTATCAAGAACCCTATACTGCGTCACATTCTTTCGACTGGATTACTTCCTACTTCTCGCATCATCTGAGTGACCCTATCTCCTTAGAGGACATGGCCGCACGAGCTAATCTGTCGATTTCGCGATTCAGTATTGTGTTCAAACAACGGTATGGCATTTCCCCTCACCAATATTTGATGAACATGCGGGTCAATCATGCCAAAGAATTGCTGACGCATACAGATCTCAGCCAGGAATCCATTGCAAGCTACTGCGGATTTGCAGATCTGCACCATTTTTCCAAAACCTTTAAGAAACGAACTGGACAGACACCCGGAGAGCTCAAAAAAAGCAAAATCCCCTTCATTCGAGCTTAAACACTCGAAGAAGGGGATTTCTTGCTTATTTCCTGGGCAATAGTTGAAATTAGTCGAAATAGACAGCTTTACCTGTTTTAGCCGATTCATAAATAGCTTCTAAAATCTCAGAAACGACACATGCTTGCTCCGGTGTTACGACTGGATCTGTATCATTTTCAATCGCTTGAATCCATAAACGCATTTCCAAATCCGGTGCACTATCTGTTTCACCATCATAAAAGGCAACGCCGCCAGCTTTCAGCTCAACTTCTGTTGTATACAAGCGGCTGTGCTTTTCGCCGTTAATGCGAAGTCCATTTTTCATGTCTGCGCCGCCTTCTGTACCGCTAAGCGTACATTTCGCTTCATCGACTTCCAGCGTGTTCAGCGCCCAGCTTGATTCCAGTATAATGGTTGCGCCATTTTCCATCGTAATCATACCGAAAGCGGAATCTTCCACGGTAAATTTGGATGGATCCCAAGGCCCCCATGCGTTTGCTGCATTTTCGCGTTGGGACAATTTATGATATGAAGT
>NZ_JBFTQB010000889.1:0-2669 GCF_056398785.1 Paenibacillus sp. 01T422
AGCCTATCCTGTGAAATAAAGGAATAACATGTATTGGAAGCCATGGACATGAACTATTTTCAGTCATAGACCGTCATTACATATACTTAAACCGGTAAACGTGAAAGGAGCGAGAAGAGGACATGATAGCCCTGATGAACAACAAAAAATTAATGATTTTAATAGTTTTTGTGCTGTGCGCAGGCTGTTTTCATGAAAAAGCCTCAACTCTGCCAACAGGTACCCAATCGAACAAACCAGACAAGCAAACTAGCGGGTTATCTGTCATTCCAGGAGAGAATATACAAGTACATGATGAAAATGCACATAAGCAGAATGTTCCTACCAAAGCCTTTACATTTGTGGATGAGCTGCAAGGTTACGGTATTACGTCTGGAAATGGAAAAGCTTCGCTCGTGCAAACTGTCGATGGTGGGGTAACTTGGAAGCCTCAGAGGGGAATAGGCAATTTGGCGGTGCCAAGCACGCTTTCTTTTCTTGATTCTCAAACAGGCTGGCTACTGACTAATGAATCTAAAGACCGGAAATCGGAACTTAGCCTAACCGCGGATGGAGGTCAAACATGGGAAGTGATTGCTCAGGACCTACCGGTGCTTGAGAAAGAGAAGGAAATTGCGTTTTTTCGGTTCTTTGATCGACAGAACGGATTGATTGCAGTTCGCAACGGCAAAGATTTGGTATTGCTTCGTACGCAAGATGGTGGGATCACTTGGCTAGCATCAAATCGTATTCCTTTGCCAAGCGAAGGCGCGATTACCTTCCTTTCATCCTTAGAGGGTTGGTTTATTGGTTCGAGCTTATTCCCAAGTCCAAGTGAAAAAAACAAGGCAGTTGTAACGTTTTACCACATGACAGACGGGGAGTCATGGGAAGAAGCAGGGAAAACACCGACATCCCTCGTGCCGAAGGCATTATCTTTTGTAGACGCTGGCCATGGTTTCGTGTTGCTGGAGTCGAATCTGCAAAATCGGGCTCAAGAGCAAGAACGGCAACTGCTTCGGACCAGCGATGGCGGCAAAACATGGAGTCTGCATACGTTTCCCGCCGCGTTCCAGCCGGTTGATAGGCGTTTAGAGGTTAGTTTCCTTACATCAAGCAGCGGCTGGCTCTGGGATGCCCAAAACTTGTGGAAAACAAAAGATGGAGGTTTGAACTGGCAATTGTTAACGCCTTAGAATTTCAAATAATTTTCTGATAAGTTACAATATCAAGGAATTTGCCCCATTTGAAGCCAACCTCGCGGAAGTGAGCGCACTGGGTGTAGCCATTTTTCGAGAACATATGAATACTAGGATTGTTATCTGCGCAAATGGTAGAGATTAAGGAATGAAAACCTTGTTCTTTGGCGAACGTCTCGATATATTGAATGGCGGCAGAACCGATTCCTTTGCCTACGCGCCCAGGTTGTAAATAGATCGTCACTTCTCCTGTGGTGGCATAGGCTTGCTTTTTTTTGTGAGGCATTACTTGAACATAGCCTTGGAGTTCTTCATCCAATGTGATCACAAAAGTTTGAAATCGCGGATTCGGATGAATAACACTTTCTGTGAATTCGGTAATTTCAACAGGCTCCGTATGAAAAGAGGCGGTGGAATTCATTACAAAATGGTTGTAAATTTCCATTAAAGGGGGAATATCCGTCGCTTCTATTGGTTTATAAATAATTGTAGACATATAAGACTCCTTCTCTTCTTTTTCAAATAGACATCTAGCATCATTCCATGTATCTTAGATATAATATCTTACTATTAAAAGAAGATAAAGTTGAACATCGCAAATAGGGGGAGTCACATGTCGGGCAGTTCAGGTTACATTCTCGTGATTGTTGTTGGAGTCATTGTACTTGCAGGTCTTACATTCATGAATCTTCGCAAAATTAGCAAATCCACTGCGGACTTGACCCAGCTTAAAAAAAGAACGCTTCTCTGGAGTGAAATCTCGCTGGCGCTGTTTGTTCTGCAGTTGTTCTTCCGTGATCGTCAGGGCGGATTCTTGCTATTCTTTGGAATTCTAACTCTTTTTACAGGGGCTCACTACCTTGGTGTACTGTATTATTCGAAAAAAAGGGGTAAATAACAAATGGAGAGGCTTTCCTAGTAGTTAGGCTACTGGAGGAAAGTCTCTTTTTTATGGGGTAATTACTCTTTCCAACTTGTTGGTTTTGTTTTCGTTGGCAATTTCAGCTTCTGGTACCATTTTTTCTTTTTCTTCTGTTCCAATAAAGTTCTTAGCTGCAGCATAACAAGCTTTGCCCTGTCCTCGTCGGCGTATTTGTCTCGTAGACGTTCAAAAATTGTAGGATCTTGCATTGGATTTGGATACCTTCTTTTCTGACTGTAAGATAAATGCGAAAAAAGGAGAATATATGTTCTTGTTTGGTTATTATAGCACATGAGTTTTCGAGATGCTAGTCAACTCTAGCTCCATGAGAAATTTTCTCGTGGGGCTATTTTATTTGCCTTTTTTAGGTAAATGCTTAGATCGAATCCTCTGAAATTTGCATTAAATAGAAAGAACCTAACCATAAAGAGGTGAAAACAATGGCTCGAGTAAAAGCAGTTCGTAAGACTGATTTCGTTTTGATTACTTGGACAAGAAATCCGCTTCATCCAGGTTCTGCGCGCAGAATCACCGCTTCTCGTGTGATCGGAAATGCCTCGCCTTGTACG
>NZ_JBFTQB010000890.1:0-3426 GCF_056398785.1 Paenibacillus sp. 01T422
GGCTGGGTGTATGTTGATTTGGGTGAAAGTAAACGAGTTAATGAAGTCCAACTCTATTGGGAGGCAGCCTACGGAATCAACTATCAGATTCAAGTATCTAATGATGCTCAGAATTGGACAGATGTCTACAGCACAACAAGCGGCAAAGGTGCCCTTGAGAAAATCACTTTTAATGAAACGAATGCTCGTTATGTGCGGATGTACGGCACCAAAAGAGCGACGCAGTATGGATACTCACTCTGGGAATTTCAGGTGTATGGACCAGAGGTACTGGTAGACAGCATAACGATTAATAAGACAGCGCTTCCAATGCTTATAGGCATGACTGAGCAGCTAACAACAATGATGCTTCCTACTAATGCCACCAATCAAAAAGCTCTATGGAGCACAAGTAATGCCAATGTTGCAACTGTGAATAGTGAAGGACTAGTCACCGCAATTGGCGAGGGAACGGCAAATATATCAGCTGCTACATCGAATGGTGAGCTAAAGGCGACAACTACGGTTACGGTAAAAAGAATTGGAACTCCGCAATTGCAATCCGTCATCGCTGGAGATGGACATGTCCTGATGAATTGGAACACAGTGGAAGGAGCAATGGGTTATCACTTATATGCCAGTACCATAACAGGATCGTACGGATCGGCAATAGCCACAGTCAGCGATGACGTGTACAGGTATAAGATTGATAATCTGACTAATGGAACTCCGTACTATTTTGTAGTAAGTGCCGTCTACCCTGCAGGGGAGAGTGATGTTCGCCATGGAGTTGTCGAATGGAACGACTTACTATTTTATCGTCAAAGCCATCAACGTAAGAGGTGAGAGTACTGCCTCTAATGAAATCAATGTTTCCCCAGCTGCGAAAGGTGACTTCACCCTTGTGGTACCGCCATTGGGCGAAGGATGCTATAAACAACATGGGTTCGAGAATGATCGTTAGCGGTTTTGAAAATGAACAGTTTTATCCGGATCAAGGTGTGACTCGTGGGGAGTTTGCAGCGATAGTAGTTCGAGCTTTAGGCTTGAAATTGCACAACTACGCAGCTCCGTTCTCAGATGTAGCCGCTTCAGAGTGGTACAGCAGCTATATTCAAACTGCTTATGATTATGATTTAATCAACGGTTATGGAGAGGGTACTTTCGGGATAGGGTCTCAGAGTGGGCAAGTAAGGGAATTATTGCTTGTTTACGCGGGGGAATTGTATCCGGTAGGAGCGCTAATTCACTAGATCCGAAGGCATATATAACAAGAGCAGAAGTAGCTGTTAGTACCCAGAAACTTTTGCAGAAGTCTGGATTGATTGAGTAGTTAGCATCGGAATATATACCTAATAAGCTGCCGGGGATAGAGTCTCGGCGGCCTGTTTTTGTTGCTTGAACAGGCAGAATATCAACTAATTTCATGATTATTTCATTTTGGTATTAAAAATTCGACGTGATGCGCCGAAATTAAACATAGGATAATTTATCCTTGCAAAAGAGGGAAAACATGACCCCTTACAACAATAAGAGAAACTTCGGAGGCTGTCAGAATGAAACTCACGCTGTACAAGAAACTGCTTTTTAGCTTTGTCATCGTTTTAGCGCTTCTTACGACAATTAGTCTTACGTCTCAATCGCGGATGAAGTCGATGGGTGAAACTGCTAAACAAACGACGGACAAAGGACTTCCTTCCGTCATCTTGCTGGGCAATTTGAATTACGATTTGAAAAGTCTCGACGATCAAATTCTACGTATTCAATTTAATATGGAGGATAAGACGAAGCAGAACTTGAGCGGAACCGGCATGTTAGAGGAAGAAGCCATGGCGTCTCCTGCTGAGAGGGCTCAAACATTATTTAATGATATCCAGAAGAAAATCAATCTTTTGGATGGAATTTTCGAAGATGAGAAAGATATCCAAATGCTCAATGTATTCAAAGAGCAGTGGACGCAATACGCAACCGTTTTTCCTTCTACGCTGGAAGCTGCACAAAAGCACGGAGCTGAAGGTTTAGCGCTTATCCAGGTGGCGGACAGCAATTTGGGAAGCTGCTCATTGCTGATTGAAATGTTCACCAAACGCATTCAGGACAATGCGGAAGTATGGGCAGCCGAAGTGGAGCATTCTTATCAAGCTGGAATTAAGTGGAATACAATTCTTAGTATTTTTGCTATTATTCTAGGCTTAGTTATCTCCTTCCTGATCGCTCGTCACGTCTCCAAGCCGATCACGTCAATGAGCGCAGCTGCAAGACGCATCTCGGATGGTGATCTTTCCGTAAGTTATATCGCTTTGAAGCAAAAGGATGAAATCGGAGATCTCAGTGCTTCTTTTGCACAAATGACGGAGCATATGAGAAGTATGATCGAAGCTGTGAATGGACATGCACAAAGCGTTGCTTCTTCTGCGGAGCAACTGCGCATTAGCTCGATTGATATGCAGGAAGTATCCAATCATATCACTCAGACGGTGAAAGATGTGGCTACTGGAGCGGATCAACAAACGCTCACGATGGAAGAAACTTCGCGTTCCATGGAAGAAGTGGGCAGCGGCATTTATCGGATGGCCGAAAGTGCTTCAACGATCGCTGAGTCGATCGAATGGACCAAACAGCAGGCAGAAGCGGGCGGTACGTATGTACAGAATACCGTACAACAGATGGAATCTATTCACGAATCTGTCCATCAGACAGATCAAGTGATGTCTATGCTGGAGAAAAAATCGCAAGAAATCGGCCATATTTTACAAGCTATTCAGGATATTTCGCAGCAAACGAATCTTCTGGCGCTTAATGCAGCGATTGAAGCAGCTAGAGCTGGCGAGCAAGGACGCGGCTTTGCAGTCGTAGCTTCTGAAGTCCGCAAGTTGGCTGAGCAATCCGGGCAATTTTCAGGTGAAATTTCGGCTTTGCTCAGTGAGATTCAAACCACTGTACATGATTCAGGGGATGCGCTGAGTCAAGTCAAAAATGAAGTTCAAACCGGCATTGAGCTCGTTCAGAAAACCGAGCAAAACTTCGGTGAAATTTTGCAGTCCACTACGCTTGTGGCGTCGCAGATCCAAGAGATGGCCGCAACTTCCGAACAAATGTCGGCTGGCGCGCAGGAGATCACGGCATCTGTCCAACAAGTTGCCTCCATCGCTAAGAAAACTGCGGACTCTTCCCAGGATGTGTCAACATCCGCTGTGAATCAACTTGAGACAACGGGTGAAGTGAGAGTCGCCGCACAATCCTTATCGGATATGGCTGAGGAATTGCAGCAAATCCTGGCTCGATTCCGTATCGCTTAAATCTATAAACACATGGAAGCCCCACAACCCTTGCGGTTTGTGGGTTTTTGTTCCGAAAAACAGTTTGTGCGTTTATTGCAAATTCTACAGGAAATTTTTCAACCTTCGGTAAATATGACGTACTGTTGTCAGCTTTACTATGCTATGC
>NZ_JBFTQB010000891.1:0-2663 GCF_056398785.1 Paenibacillus sp. 01T422
ATACAATGTATAAAGACAGTCAAACAAGCAGCACCCAAATGAAGGAGTTTTTCGTCCATTATTTCCCTTCACTCATCCAAGCAAGAAGCCTGTTCGTCGGCTTTGCATTCATTCTTTTTGTGCTTGGAGGCTTACTCGGCTTCCTGTCGGTTTGGCATGATCCGCTCAATCTGGCCTTCATTATGCCGGGTGGCATGGCTGAGAACATCGATCCATCCAAAACATCGGATCCCCGTGGCGACCTGCATTCGCCGCTGATCTCGACAGCTATCATGACGAATAACATCCGAGTCGCCGTTCTCGCCTTCATCAGCGGGATCACGCTTGGCATCGGAACCATCTATCTGATGATCAGCAACGGCCTTCTCGTTGGTGCCTTGGCTGCAGTTTACATGCAATCCGGGAAAAGTTATGTATTCTGGGCGTACATTTTGCCGCACGGTATTATTGAGCTTACCGCCATTTTCATAGCGGGCGGAGCTGGCCTATACATGGGTTATCGCTTTTTCGTGCCGGGACCTTATCCGCGCAAGCTGCTTTTTCTGGAGTCGGCCAAGGAATCCGCACAGCTCCTGATCGGCACGATTCCGTTATTCATCATCGCAGGACTCATTGAGGGTTACATTACCCCTTCCACGTTACCTCTTGAAATGAAATATATGATCGCCGGCGTTACGCTGTTGCTCCTCGCGTTATACTTCGTGTATGGCATTCGCAAACGAGTGAACAGCAGACGCCCATTAACGCTATAAACGATCACGAGCTTTCAAATCCAAATAGGCATTAACGGCGCTAAGCGTAAGCTGGTCGGCGGGGACATCCATGACAGGAATGCCTCTGCCGGCCATTTCGTTTACATAGGCGTATCGATCCGTCGTAAACTTGTGCGCCATGCTTATCTTATAAGCCTGCCGGCTATCCTCAGCGCGAACACGAGCCCATTGATGAATCAGTGGATCCTGAAGCGATAGGAGCAGTACCTGATGACTTCTGCGAAGCCGCTGCACATACGGCAGCATTTCTTGATTATAAAGATAGCTCTCCATATCCGAAAATAGGACGACAAGCGAGCGCTTTTTCAGAAAACGCAGCACATGTGCGAAAGCGATCTGTGTGCTCGATTCAACAAAATCCGTGCTCAAATCATACACAGCCTTCGTTAAGACTTGCAGATGAGGCAGTCCTTTTCCTGCAGGCACATACACTTTAACCTTGTTGGAGTAAGCGACTAACGCCACTTGATCCCCTTGCTTGAGCGCGACAGCAGCTAAGGTTAACGCAGCTTCTAAAGCCCGATCCAGCTTCACTTGCCCGTCCAGCTCAATCGCCATTTGCCTTCCGCAATCCAGCACGATGGTGACAATCTTCCCTTTTTCCGGTTGAAAAAGGTTCGTCATCAGCTTTGTCGTTCGCGCCGACGCTTTCCAGTTAATAAGCCGGATGTCATCACCCTGCACATAATCCCGAATATAGTGGAACTCGGAGCCGCTGCGCTGCTTTTTAAACACTCGATGACCTTCTAGGATCAAAACGTCCTGAACAGCGGTAAGAACACCCCGAACCTGGGACAAATCCGGATAAATCTCAATGGTGTTTTGGGCACTCAGAAGCACTTGCTTCTTCCAAAGACCCATGCCTCCGAAATAGCGCAGATACACATTTTCAAAAGCGTACCGCCCTCTTTCATTAGCCGTCGCTGTATAGCCGAAAGCAGCTGAAGTCCCCTGAAAGGTGCCGCTTAATTGGCTGCTTCCCAATTGAAAGGTGTAAGGTAAATGATCCTTAAGCTCGACGTGCACAGCAGATCGCTCCAAGCCCCTAACCAAACTCCCAAGCTCTAGACTCACCTCAAAAGTGCTCCTCACATCCGCCTGTTCAGGGAGTGATCTACGTATCTTCCAGCTATTACGTTTGGGAAGCAGAAGGAGATCAATCGCGCTCAGTACAAGTAACAGCGCATTAAAGCTCCAAAAGACAGGTAGAACCGCATCAAAAGGAGCTGCGGTCAACATCCCGGCTGCGCCAATAAGCACCAAACCAATGAGTCTTCGCGTGGGTAAAATAAAATCGTGGAAGAAGGTTTTATCTAGGAACCGGAATAGAGCCGAGCGTTTCTTGAATGATTTGGTCACTCGTTCCGCCCTCCAGTTCCGCTTGCGGTGTCAACAGCAGTCTGTGCCGCAGCGCAGGCCGCGCGACAAGCTTAATATCATCTGGCGTGACATAGGTCCGGCCATCCAATAAAGCCCAAGCTTTACTCGCCATCAGCACAGCGATTCCCGCTCGGGGACTAGCTCCCAGCTGGATCTTTTTGGACTCGCGGGTTTTGCGAATAAGTGTTGCTATGTAAGTGTATAAGGAGTCCTCCACCACAACATCAGTCAGCTTCCGCTGCAGTTCAATTACCCGTTCAGGGGTCATTAAAGCTTGAAGCGGTTCCTCTTGATGCTGGTGAAATGGCACATGTCCACGAAGAATAGCGATCTCAGCCTCTTCACCGGGGTAATCGAGTACTAATTTAAACATGAACCGGTCGAGCTGAGCCTCCGGCAGTGGGTAAGTACCTTCGTATTCGACGGGATTTTGGGTTGCTACGACGATGAAAGGACTAGGCAGATTGTACGTATTCCCCTGAATCGTCACTTGACGCTCCTCCATCGCTT
>NZ_JBFTQB010000892.1:0-2663 GCF_056398785.1 Paenibacillus sp. 01T422
CCCTGTACACCGCCAAGCGTATCTTTGATCTTTTGTAAAATCCGTTCCTGAATATTACGGGCATCGTCTCTTGAAGAGCCGTACTCCGTGTTGTAATCGTTGTACAGCCTCTGGCCCAGCAATCCGACGGCAAGTCCGTCTACACCCATGGCTTTATATTTAGGCAAATCATAATCCACCATCTGCTCCACATATTTATCACTGACGACGGGTGTCCTCTCGCGGTTGAACAAGGGGCTCTGCATAAGCGTCCGGCCCGCTAAGTTCACCATCGCGTTAAACTTCTCATCGAACCCGCCGCTATTCGTATTATTAAGTGAATACTGCGCTTCCAAGTACACCGGATAACCAAGTCCATGTGCATGGTCGATGAATGCTTTCATTCCGGAGTCTCCGCCAATGCGGGAATCCACCGGGAACGTTTGGCCAAAGGAACTATAGCCGCCCTTCTGCCAGCCCGTGTACGTGAGCGACATATTGTTAATCCCTTTGTCATGCAAGGAATTGATAATTTGAATGCCTTCGCTCGTAGTCGTCAAATTGAGATAACGATCACTGATGACTCCTTTTTCCCGATCGGCTCCGATGATATTCGTATATAACGGTATATTCGGGTCTTTGACCGTAACCGGTTTTACCGCTTTCTCCTTCATTAAATATTGGCGGTAGGCCTCAGCCATGCCAACGTAATCTGTCTTCTTATCGTCCAACAAATAATAACGAATGGAACGATCGCTCCCAAACATCTGATTCCGATCATAGTCGACGTAACCCCACGAATCTGGGACGTTCGTATTTCTTGTTGTAAACTGCAAGAAGCTGGAACGATAATTCATTTGTGCCCCAATCCAATTGTAGTTGCTTAGGACACCTGCCGGAGCGGCGACAACGTCGGCATACTCATCACCATCGTGCACGACCGCCAGAAAACCTTTGGATCCCGACTTCATACCGAAAACCGGCATCATAACTTTATTCCGATTGTTGTTGATTCCCGGGAAAGCAATATCTTGTCCGTATGTTAATTCGTCATATATTTTGTTGACATTTAATTGATTATCTTTGAAACGCACCAGGGCTCCTGCGCCATCCGGAATAAACAGGTATCCATCTTGACCATCTGTGTACTCCGCACCTAAGAATGGATACGGTCTGACCCAGACGAGACCCATTTTGGTCTCCTTCACGCCTTCCTGTATGATTTTCGTCTCAACGTAATCCTGATCAACGGTGACCTGGACAGGAATCGTGAAGCCCGTAACAGGAAATTCATAAGCAAGCTTGAAACCGCCAGGAATCGTTTGAATATCCTTGACCCGGCCGCCTTCGGCTGCCAGATTCGTCTCTTTGGCCTGTAAAATATTTTTGGAGAAATCCACATATTGGACCATCAGTGGCGAGGCCAAATGCTTTTTCCAGGTCTCCGAAATCTTCTCTTTCGACCAATATTTCGGATCTGGATAGGAGCGGTATACATTGCCGTTACGTTTGTCCTCAACGATGAAATGTCCCGTCTTTTCGTCCAAGTTCAGTCTCAACGTTTCGGACTCTGCAACCTGCTTGAAATCGGTATCGAGCGGCAGTTTGGCGGGAATACTTGCTGCTTCAATCGTTGTATTTTGCTGCACCGCTTGCGAAGTGCGATGTTCCGAGTCTTTGAACTCAAATTTGGCTCGGGTCAGGAAGATGACAACGGCCGCCAAGATCAGGATGGTAACGATGATGGCTGTTTTATTTGTTTGGATCATCCGGATCATCTCAAGGTCACCTCCTGATACATTTGATAAAGTAGCGATCCGAGATCGCTGGTAAGTCCCATAATAATGAAAATCAGCACACCGATGACAAGCATTGTACATAACGTTAGGAAAACATTCATGATCGTTTCACCAAACGTGTAATTATGGACGTTCTGAATTTTCCAGAAAATAAGCAGCCCGATCCATACCGTCATCGCATTCCCCACGAAATGATAGATCGATGCCTCGGACATCGTCATGACATTGGATACAAAGGCAAGCGGGATGCCAATAGCTATGTAAGGCAAGAGTGCATAGGCGCTGCCGATGAAAATGTGTTTGAACCGCCCCTCCCCCCGATAAATCGAGCTGACCAGGTAGTTAGCGACAATCCAGGCGACCCATACGATGAAGAATTGCGTGAACGTAGAGTAAATATCCACAAAGGTCTTCGGGTTAAAAGCAAAGCTAGTCGCGAACTGGCTGATGATCAGGGACAGATATACGCCAAGCAGAACGAGACTGGCGCTCAGGTAGCTGCCTTTGTTCTCATAGTGAATCGCTGAGAACCCGTCAATCGGATGCTTTAGAACATGCAGCGCAAGCCTTACCTGCGAGAGGAAACGGTTCTGACTCTTCGGTCGATTGCGCCACCTAATCCGAAATTCACGCTTTGCAGTGAGTTTATCGGTTACGGAATATAAGATAACGCAGAGCAGCATGACACTCGCTATCCAGGAGAAATTACTCTGCAGCCACAGCATCCTGATTTGCCAAAAGGAATCGGAGTACCCTTGTTGATCTCCCGCTTCCTTGAACAAATCTTTTGCTGCCTCGTATTGTTCTTTTTTAAAGGCTGACTTCGCAAGGCCCAGATAAGCCGGGGCGAACTGCCCGTTTAGACGAAGCACTTCTTTCCATGGC
>NZ_JBFTQB010000893.1:0-4274 GCF_056398785.1 Paenibacillus sp. 01T422
ATATGGAGGGGCACTCCAAGCAAAGGTTGTTCATTAATTCATCCATCACATTTAAAATATGATCAAAGTAGAAAAATGCCATATTTAGTAATGATGGATCAGCTAAAGTTATTTTTAAAGCAACCATCTGCTATCCTGATTACTTGTGGTTACTCTTATAAGGATCAGCATATTAACGAGGTTTTATCGCAAGGTTTACAAACAAATCCTAATGCATTGATATATGGCTTACAATACGATGTGTTGGAAAATTATCAGGAAGCTAAGGATATGGCTTTACAAAGAAGTAATTTAATTTTACTTGCCAAGGATAGAGCCATAATTGGAAAGAAAGAAGGCGAATGGAAACCAGATCTACAATCTTCTCAAGATAATGACCCTCTCTTATTTTTTAAATTAGGGAATTTCCAACACCTTGCCTCATTTCTAGAAGAGATTAGTCAATATGATTGGAGCAAACAGAATGATTGAAGCCTCTACCTATATTGGAACAGTACAAGATGTTAATGGAGCAAATATAAGAGTAGTTCTTGATATTAATACAATTTCTAGTCTTAAATTTGTCGATGGACAAGGTTATAGAATAGGACAAATTGGTAGTTTTGTGAGAATCCCAATTGGATACATAAACCTCTTCGGAATCGTTTCCCAAGTAGGAGCAGGTGCAGTCCCCGACAAATTATTGGAAGCCGAGCCATATGGACATAGATGGATATCAGTCCAATTAGTTGGGGAAGAAGGAATCAAGAAGGAGTTTGAACGTGGAATATCTCAATATCCTATTATTGGAGATAAGGTGCATATCGTTACTGAACCTGACTTGAGGAAAATCTATGGAACTCAAAGTAAGAAATATATCAGCCTTGGAAATATTGCAAGCGCTGACTCTATACCTGCATTAGTTAACATGGATACTTTAGTAACTAGGCATAGTGCAGTATTGGGGTCAACAGGCTCTGGGAAATCCACTACTGTAACTAGTATCCTTCAGAGGATATCAGATGTGAGTGAATTTCCTTCTGCGAGAATAATTGTTTTTGACATCCATGGAGAGTATGCTACAGCTTTTAAAGGAAAGGCAAAAGTATATAAAGTTACCCCTTCTAATAATGAACAAAAATTGAGTATTCCTTACTGGGCATTAACTTGTGATGAATTACTTTCTGTTGCATTTGGAGGTCTTGAAGGTAGTGGCAGAAATGCTCTCATTGATAAAATATATGAGTTGAAACTACAAACGATAAAAAGGCAGGGGTACAAGGGAATTAATGAAGATTCTTTGACAGTTGATACGCCTATTCCATTTAGCATACATAAACTTTGGTTTGATTTATATAGGGCAGAAATAAGCACGCATAACGTTCAGGGCGGGCACTCAGAAGAAAATGAAGCCCTGATGCTGGATGAAAGTGGAAACCCAGTGCAAAAAGGGGATGCATTAAAAGTAGTACCTCCAACATACATGCCACACACCCAAGCACAAGGGGCAACAAAAATCTACTTAAGTAGTAGAGGTAAAAATATTCGTAAACCGTTAGAAGGCTTAGCTTCATTACTTAAAGACCCACGATATGAATTTTTATTTAATGCTGGCGATTGGTCAGTTAATTTAGATGGAAACACAGATAAAGATTTGGATGTGCTATTAGAAACATGGGTGGGATCGGAAGAGAGTATAAGTATTCTTGATCTATCTGGAATTCCATCATCAATTTTAGATACTCTAATTGGTGTTTTAATAAGAATCTTATACGATTCACTATTTTGGTCTAGAAATCAACCAGAAGGTGGAAGAGAAAGACCTTTACTTGTAGTTTTAGAAGAGGCTCATACCTATCTTGGAAAGGACTCTCGTGGAATTGCAATTGATGGGGTTAGAAAAATTGTTAAGGAAGGTCGGAAGTATGGTATTGGAATGATGCTTGTAAGTCAAAGACCATCCGAAATAGATAGCACAATATTATCTCAATGTGGAACATTATTTGCATTAAGAATGAATAATTCTTCAGATCGCAATCATATTTTAGGTGCTGTTTCAGATAATTTTGAAGGACTTATGGGGATGTTACCGACCTTGCGGACAGGTGAAGCTATAATTATTGGTGAGTCAGTAAGGTTGCCAATGAGGACTATTATATCGCCACCTCCATTCGGACGTCGACCAGATAGTCTTGATCCTGATGTCACAGCTAAGTGGTCAAATAATCGCTCGCAAGGTGATTATAAAGAAGTTCTCTCATTATGGAGACAAAAAAAGGTGCGTTCTCAAAAAATGGTTGAAAATATTAATCGAACACCAATAGTAGACAAAGGGGAGGTGATTGATATGATGAGAGATATGGTTACTTCATCAAATATTCTCAGTATTGGTTATTCAACAGAAAGTATGACCTTAGAAATTGAGTTTCAACAGGGACTCGTTTATCAGTATTACGATGTACCGGAAACTCTACACACAGAGTTGCTTGCAGCTGAATCCCATGGTAGGTTTTTTAATTCCCAAATTAAAAACAACTACAGATTTAGTAGGGTTTAAGAATAGGCATCTTAAAAATGAAGTAGGATCTTCATATCAGAAGAGACCTACTTCATTTTTATAGGCTATTTATATTCTTTCAACCAGGATTTTAAATCTGTGTAATCCTTTAGTGATTTTTATTGGAATAAGGATAAATTACCGAACCCCTAGGTACTCTTTTTCCAATGGCCTGTCTTTCATTTTCACTCATGTGGTGTTCACAAAGGTAAGGACATGTAAAGTCCTGTTCCATAAACTCTTGGTTAATAGGTGGGGAATAATAATCATACAAGTAAACTTCATAATCGGCTATTTGTAAACATCCATCTATATAGCAGGTAATATTTTTCACTCGTTGATTGTAAGAGTCAATAATATAGGGGCAACTACTAGAATGACCATGATTTTTATGTGAGCGGAAATATGGTTCATGCAAACTACTATTAACATACACCAACTTGCAACTACATCCGTGAGTTGGACAAGATAAAGAGTCTTTGTAATCAGGTATATAGTCGACAACAGTTATTATTTTGCTAATATTTCTATTTTCTAATAGTGCAATCCTCAATATGTAATGCCCCCCATTCTACAGTGATCTTTATATATTATAATAATATACTTCAGATTTGTTGAATAGTAAGCAAATACCATCACATCAGATTGTCAATAATACTTATTCCTCACATGTGGAGTCGGTGGCTTTGTTAATTATGAAATGAAAGAGTAGTCGAAAACAGGTTAAAGATCAGCACGAGGGTACTGATCTTTTTTTGTACCAACATTCCCTTGAAGGAAATCAATTATTGTAGATGTGGTGGTTATTATTGATTGGGTAGCCTTCCTTATATCTCCGTTTAACATTTAGAAAAGAAGGGACTTATTACCTATTTGTAGAATGGTTATGATAAATATCTTATTATCAGGAAACAAGGTGATTCATCTGACTCTACCATCAGAGCTTCAAAGCATATTTTTAAACAAACAAAAATCTTACAAAATGGTACTAATCTTAGCACTATTAACAGAGATGCAAGCCACTAGTCAGAGAGAGGCATCTCTTCAAAAAATAAAACAACGATTCCTCTCACTCCTACAGGAGAGAGAATCAAACGGCCTTCCAGTCGATCCACCACCAGAAAAAGCCGGAACAAGCTGGAATAGCATGACCGTTACAAACGTACAGTCAGTAATCTCAACCCCAATCGCAGCACTTTCCTCCATTTTGGAGCAAAAGAGCGATTCCATAGGTTTAAAGAAAGAGCTATACGAGTCGTGGTCTGACGATGTATTAAGCGAACTTTACGACTATGCTCAAACAGAGCTAGTGAACTACTATAACCAGCAGATCCAGAGCACGTTATCATTAAAAGAAGCACTATCCGATATTTTATCCACCTACCTAGCCGCAAAAAGAGAAACCTTTGCCGCACATAGATTAGGTAATTTAGTGCGTCAACTAATCCCGACTGAACTCAGGAAACTCCCTTTTTTGCACCCTGAGCTAAAAATCCAAGGTTCAGTCGGCCAAGGTAACTGGGCAACGATCCCGTGGATCGCTATCATGGACAAGCGAATCACCGAGACTACACGTCAAGGTGAGTATCTGGTCTATCTTTTTGCGGAAGATATGAAATCTGTGTACCTCACGTTCATGCAAGGAGTCACAATTCCTGTCGAAACGAAAGGGAAGCAGGCCGCCTACCAATACTTCAAACAAAAAGTTCAAGAGATCCGCGACCTACTCCCACTAGAG
>NZ_JBFTQB010000894.1:0-2642 GCF_056398785.1 Paenibacillus sp. 01T422
ACTTAGGACTACGCACCGGAAATCCGAGTAGGTCGCCTATATCCTGATCGATTCCGCACAAACCTTGCTCCACAAGCTGCATGATCGCTGTCGCGACCACTGTCTTCGAGATAGAAGCGATCCGAAATATGGTTCGCGACGTAACGGGGATACGTCTTTCTACATTCGCCAAGCCATATCCCGCGCTCCAAATCTGTCTTCCTTCACGCATCACGGAGGCCGCTAATCCAACGATCCGATGCTTGTCCATCACCCGCTGAATCTGTTCATCCAAAGAATTCAAGCTGACCCTCCTTCGTCCTGATTTGTAAAAGAATTGATCCTTATATGTTCATTATAATAAAGTCTTTTCGTACTGTGTAGCATTTTTTTGGCGCACTTCCATTCTAGCGGCAATCACGAACATAACCGTGAACCCCACTACCCCCATAAGCGCCATGATCGCACTGATCGTATACATGGCATGCGGGCCCAATTCCTGAAATATCAAGCCCCCGGCGATCCCGGCAACCATGCCGGACAAGCCTCCCCAGCTCAAGGCATAAACAGCTTGCCCTGATGCTCTATATGCTGGCGGAATCAAATATGCCGTCAACTGCGTGCCCACATAGTAATAACCAGCGAACGTTATGGAATTCAAGGCTTGGATGAAAAGAATGTGATAGGGCGATGTCGCTGCTGCCATCAGGAACCAGCGCAGCGCATACAATAAACTAACAGCCGCTAAGCAAAAGAACATGCTCCTTCGATCTTTTCGCAAAAACCGGTCAAACAGCAAGTAAACTGGTATTTCAAAAATGGAGGCAAAAAATGCAGACCACCCGATCAAGGAACTTTTCCCTCCTAGCTCGGACATATAAATAGAGACAAATGTGTTGTTCATTGCATTAGGAATCGAAATGAGAATGCCCATCAAAATGAAGACCATAAACCACTTATCACTCATAATTTGGAGATAATTACCGTTTTTACTGCTCTTGATGGAGGCTCCTAGCTCTCGGTTTCTCCCACCCTGAGGCAGCATCCATGCGAATACGATAGATAACCCCATCATGACGCCGCATACTTTCCATAAATCCCGGATGCCTAGCCATTCCATCACAGGACCTGTCGCTAATGCCATTAACGCCCAACCCAGCGCACCCCAAAGCCGGAAAGAACCAAACTTATGATCCGTATGCTCAATCGCCTCCAAAATGAGGCTATTGGATTGAGCAAATAAAGGGCTCTGAAAGCAGAAAAAAACAAGTAGGAAAGTGACAAGCAGCGGGTATGAATTTGTAAAAAAGACCGTTTGCAGACTAAGAAAGCTGCCGATCAGGAGAATGATCAGAATGCGCCTTACATTAGACAAACGATCGCTCCAATAGCCCCAGAACGGATTGGCGATTAACGAAAGAATAGGCCCGCCGGCCAGCAGCAAGCCTATCGCAACGCTAGAAATGCCTAATTCTTTCAAGTACAGCGGGAAAAATGCACTATAAATAGCAAAAGCGCCATATAAAATAAAGCTAAATGCTTTGATGACGCCGAACGGGTGATCTTTGAGTCTTGCGATTACGGACATAGGAACCACGCTACCCTTTCTAAGCTCTTAAGTCGAATGAACAAGTTTCCGATATTGCGTAGGCGTAACTCCTGTGTACGTTTTGAAAATCGAACAGAAGTATTTATATTCTTTGTAACCAACGCTCTCAGCGATTTCAAAGACGCGATCATCGGTCCCGGATAGCTTGGCTTTCGCCTGTTCGATGCGTACTTCGTTCAGATACTCAGCGAATCCTTTGCCGAACTTTTGCTTGAAGAGGATGCTAAAGTAATTAGGTGTTATTTTCAGCCATGCAGCGACCTCAGATGCCTTAATATCCTTGTTGTACCTGGCTTCAATGTATGATTTCACCCTATCAGCAAGCCAATGATTCTTCCCAGTCAGAGAATTATGGATCAGCGAGAACATGGACGCAAGCTCCGCGCGAAGCAGTGACTCCATCGCTCTGTAGGAGTTGTGTACCAACAGATCGATCTCTTGTGAATGAAAGATATTGAGATACCCCGTCAGATCGATCCCGGCCGCTCGCAGCCGCCTTTGAAGAATAATGACCAGCTCCTGGAATGCCTGCCATATTTCCCTAATCAAGCTGCCGCTCTCGCGAAATTCTTGCATAATTTCATCAATTTGCCCAAGCAGTTCCCCATCGTTTTCTTGAAACAAAGCATGAATCAGATTTTTCTCCAAGACGATCAACTCAGGAAGACGATGGCTTCTCTTGAAAATCAGTTCTTCATCATGAAAAACAATTGGCGCCAACGAAGATAGCACAGCATAGTGCAATAAAGAAATAGCCTCCATACAACTAGCATGAATCTGCTCTGAACTATGGAAAGCCCGGGATATGCTGGCATGCAGATAAAGATCATCCGACAACCTCAGTACGCCGTTTAAAATGTTATGAATATCCTTCGCGCTTATCGATGGAGGCCCGACAACTAGCGATAGCAGCAAATTCTGATGTTGGAAAAATGAAACGGTCTCCAGCCCAGACGATCTTAAGGCTGAGTCAACGCTTATTTCCCAGAGCCCTCGCTTCTCTCTGCGCATATCTTCAGACGACCGATGGGTCCACTCCGCATAGTCGGAGAGC
>NZ_JBFTQB010000895.1:0-2635 GCF_056398785.1 Paenibacillus sp. 01T422
GTTTAAGCGATACCGAGATTCAACAAATCGGTGTGTATGTTGAACATAGTGACGGGACTAAGGAGTTTAAAAAAGGCACTATCACAACGTTCGAAGGTGGACGCGGCATTCAATTTACCACTAGTAAATTCAGTACGTATGCGCTTTTGAAAGTCGATGGTCGGTCATTGTCTTTCTCACACGAACCGTACATCCAAGGTTATGAGGGCAGCTTGTTCCGTCCGGACAACCGCATTACCCGCGCCGAAATGGCAATGATTCTCTCGCGTATTGCGACCACGCCGGCATCAGGCAGCGGCAATGCATACATTGACGTGCAGCCAGATCATTGGTCTTATGCTGCCATTGCCCAAGTTTCGCGCATGGGTCTGATGCAAGGTTACGCTGACGGAACTTTCAGACCAGATCAACCCATCACCAGGGCGGAAATGGCAGCTTTAGCTGCACGGTTCGCGGTGGATGCTACTGGTGCTGGTGCTGGCGCGGGCTTTGCCGATACATCCGGCCTTTGGGCCGAAGATGCTATCAAAGCTGCCCAAGGTGCGGGCTACTTGAACGGCTACGCAGATGGCTCCTTCGGCCCAGCTAATCCGCTCACTCGCGCAGAAGCCGTCACTGTTATCAACCGTGTCCTCGGTCGAGGACCGCTTCACGGAATCATACACTCGCCATGGACAGACGTGCCAGACGATCACTGGGCCGTTAATGACATTGAGGAAGCTTCGGTCCGTCACTCGTTTGAGCGGCTAACTGCCGGTGGAGAAACAATCATGAAGTAATCCCAATAGCCGAATATTATGAATAAAAGGATTTCCTCCAGTTAATACGGCCGCAGCCACATAAATATTCCTTGACAGGTATATTCCCCACGAGGTATATTCTTAGCAGGAATTCTTATTAACCTAGGAGGCTGCAATACAATGAAAAAAATTACGATTCCTTATTGGATTTTTACCGTTCTAGTGGTGTTATTTATGGGTGTGGGTGCAATTTCAGATACGATTAAAGTAGCTGCTGCCGTTGAACTCTTCAAGCATCTGGGTTACCCCGAAGATCTTCTTCCCTTTCTTGGTATTGCCAAAATATTAGGAGTCATTGCCATTCTTATTCCCGGCTTTCCACGAATCAAGGAATGGGCATACGCCGGTCTGATTTTCGATTTGACAGGTGCTACGTACTCAACTATCGCGGTGGATGGCATGATGGCTGGATTGGGTTTTCTTCCGGGCTTTATTATTATTGCAGGTTCTTATGTGTATTATCATAAAAGGCTCAAAGCTCACTTGCGATAAAAACAAAAAGAACGGCTGGGTTGTAGCCGTTCTTTTTGATACTTATTTCTAAGCTTTTGCCCCGAGTTTTACTAGATTGGCAAAGCTGATCTGCAAGCTTTCAAATGGATTGCGATCATAACAATCGTCCTGCTCGACCGCTGCCCACTCCACACCAATGTCTTCGCAGGCTTGAATAATTCTTCTGAAATTCATATTGCCTTCACCGACCTCGGAGAAACGCTGTTTCCGATCCGGCGTCACAATCATATCTTTGAAATGCACAACTTTCATTCGACCATCCATTTTACGTATCCACTGCACGGGATCTGCTCCGCCTGCTTGAACCCAGTATACATCCAGCTCAAAATCAACACTATCAGGGTCCGACATTTCAAATAAAATGTCCATGCCTGTCTTTCCATCATATTTAGCGAACTCAAAATCATGATTATGATAGATAAACTGTAACCCAGCACCTTTCAGCTGTTTTCCAAATTCCGAAGCTTGCTTAGCAAATGTGGCATAACCCTGACTATTTTCGCGAAACTCTTGCGGGAGACCGCCTAAACCAACATATTTGCAATCCCATGCCAGATGTTTCTTAATGACACCATCCATATCGTTCAACAAATCGTTATATCCGATATGAGTGGCACAGATCGTCAACCCTTCCTGCTCTGCAAGCGCTTTAAATTCTTGAATGTCGATTGGTCCTACACCGGAAGCTTGTACAGCGTTATAGCCCATTTGCTTTACTTTTTTCAAGCTTTCACTAATCTCAGCGGGTGTTTTCAGAAAGTTGCGAAGCGTATACAATTGCGCGGCGATTCTCATTCCTATCACTCCATTCATCAAATTTGAGTCCTTTCATATATAACATAGAATGAGGTGTCTGAGCTACAAAAAAATCCTTTTGAGGGATCTTCAGGATCTATTTTAGTGAAAATCTCGTTCTACTAACCCGGAATCCAGCTAAGGCTTTTCTTAAAAGGAACTGGAGTCCTCTATTACTTGAAAAACAAGCGGTTTCCTCTCTGAGCGGAACTACAGGAACTTGTTTTGCCTCCAAGGCACGTTTTTCGCGTGAAATTGGCAAAATAGCGCACCGTAGTTCCTACTACTTGGGGTAATGTACTTTTTATGCTAAATAGCGATCTTTAGTTCCCTACCGTTTGCATGCGCGGCAGCTTCGTAGTTTTTTACAGTTCAATGATTTTAGTTGAAACGTTATGGCAAAATTCCCGGTCATGTTCCACAAAAAGAATCGTTGGTGAATATTCAAGCAGCAACTCCTCAATTTGCATGCGAGAAATCACATCAATAAAATTAAGCGGTTCGTCCCAAATGTGTAGATGTACCTG
>NZ_JBFTQB010000896.1:0-2632 GCF_056398785.1 Paenibacillus sp. 01T422
TCACAGTTCCGCGAACTGTCCAAAAAGCCAGCTTTTCTAACAAATAGCGGACTATAGTTCCTTTTGCAGGACGTCACCTTGCCTGCCCCCTCACCGGCTTCGAGCACGCCCCACCTGAAAGGGAACTGTGGTACCCTATTTCAGGAAAAGCGCCTTTCTAGCTGCCCACGCGGAACTACAGTCCCTTATTTTGCCGGTTGGCTCCGCTTTTCAACCCAGATCGCAGAAATAGCGGATCACAGTTCCGCGAACTGACCAAAAAGCCAGCTTTTCTAGCAAATAGCGGATTGTAGTTCCTTTTGCAGGACGTCCTGGCCTGCCTCGTACTGCCTTCGCACCACACTCGCACTGCACTGACTCCAACCTGCCTTCGTATCACACTCGCATGCCCCGCCCTGACTCCAGCCCGCCCCCGCATCACACTCGCACCCCGCCCTGACTCCAGCCTGCCTTCGCATCACACTCGCATGCACTGCCCTGACTCCAGCCTGCCCCCGCATCACACTCGCACTGCCCTGACTCCGGCCCGCCCCGCTCCGCCTCACAAAAAAGCCGCCCCTAAGAGGCGACTTCTTTATACCGTCTGGTACGCGATGCGCACCGTTACGGTCGTTCCCTCCCCGAGCGTGGAGTGAATGCACAGCCCATAGTGATCGCCAGCGAACAGTTTGATCCTTTCGTTGACATTGTACAGTCCGTACGAGCTTCCGGAACCGTCCGACTTCATGGAGGGACGAGCTTTCGTCAGCAGGCTCTGCACGAGGTCCTCATCCATACCGATGCCATCGTCTGTGACGGAAAGGACCAGAACCCCATCCTCTTTTTTCGCTCCAATGAGGATGGTTCCGATCTTGCCCTTGGATTTGCGAATCCCGTGCAGAAGCGCATTCTCGACAATCGGCTGCAGCGTTAGCTTCGGCATCTCCAAATCATCGAGCCCATCTTCGATGTCGAAGTGTACCTCAAAGCTTTTAGGGAACCGATTCTGCTGGATTTCCAAATAAACTTTAGCCAAATTGAGTTCATCCGTGACGCTGACCAGGTCTCTGCCTTTGTTAAGGCTGAGCCTGAAATATTTGGCCAAACCATTAATCATATTCGAAATCTCCGGAGCATTATGACCAATGGCAATCCAATTAATTGTATCCAGTGTGTTGTACAAAAAATGCGGATTAATCTGCGCCTGCAAGGCTCGAAGCTGCGCTTCCCGCTCCTGTACTTTGGATTGATAGGTTTCCTCCATCAAACCATGAACTCTGTGGATGAGATGATCCACACTATTTTCAAGCAGCTTAAAGTCTCCTCCAGCATTAAACGTACGATCATCCAGGCTTTCAATTCCGCCTCTTTTAATCGTCCTGATGACAGTTTGGATCCGCCGGTTCATGTTGCGAACAATCATCGCCAGAAGGATAAATACGAGCAAAAGAAACAAAATCGTCACCGTCGAAATCGTCGCTACACCAGAAAATTGATTCAAAGCAACAGCCCGAGAGCTGATCTCCGATTGCGGCACCTCGGCGACAAGCTTCYACCCCGTTGAGGCCACCTTCGTATAAATGGCAAATCTCGGATTATTGTCATCGAGCAGACGAACGACGCCTTCATCATTTTGTGCAATTGTGGTCATGGGCTCGCTTTCCATCATTTTTTTACCGAGCAATGACTTGTCCTTATGTGAAATAATTTGGCCATCGTCCGCGATCAAATAAATATTACCCTCTTTGGTTAATTTAATTTTATTCAAAATATCGGTTATCGTTTTCTCGGCCACATCAATCAGCAGAACGCCGGAAATTTGATCGTAATCATGCAAATCCCGGAGCATGCGGGCAGCGGAGAAAATATAGGCCGGATCTTGATTGATAAATGATTCCAAATAAGCGCCCGACCATACGATTGCACCTCCTGAATTCATCACCCTTTCGTACCAAGGCCAGTTCTTCAGACTCTCCTGTGTGAAAAAGTTAACCCGCTCGCCTGTAAACATACGATCCCCATTTACGAACAAACGGACCCGGAATACATTGGTATTCGTCTCTGCACTATCTACCAAAATGCGCAGTTCTTTCAAGGAGTCCAATTGCTGATCGATCGTCGCTTTGCGATTCAAATATTCCGCCAACCTCGGATTCATAAATAACGTATTGGACGTATCCCGGACCGAATCGAACTGAAAATCCAAGTTGATGCTAGCTTGTTTAAGCGTTTGCAGCATCGTATTCGTTACTTCCTCTTCTAAGATGTGCGAGGACCTCTGGGTATGCACGACAAGCAAAACAGCCGCAGGAATGAGAATAAACAGCACATAACCTAGCAGCCAATACTTGGCAGCCATCACTCCGTTAGCAAGCAGCAGCACATAATTCCAACAATTAATAAGCAGCCGTTTCATCGAATCGCACCTTCTCTATATCATCTGGTCACGGTATGCGCTTGGCGTAAGTCCGACATATTTTTTGAACAACTTGCTGAAATAGCTGGGGTCTGAGTAACCTACCAAGAAACAGACTTCATAAAATTTATTGCGGGGATCACTGAGCAGCTCCTTCGCTTTCTCAATTCTCACCTTAGTCAGAAATTCATTAATCGTCTCACCCGTCTCCTGCTTGAACAGCAAACACATATAGGT
>NZ_JBFTQB010000897.1:0-2627 GCF_056398785.1 Paenibacillus sp. 01T422
AGACATCCCCGTTATTTATTGTATCCCAGATCAAATTAAACAAGTTTTAATTAATATATTGAAGAATGCGATTGAGTCCATGCTTAACGGTGGATTGATACAAATTTCAGTAAGAAATGTGTTGAATCAAAAATTGGTTATTTGCGTCGAAGATCAAGGTGTGGGTATTTCGGAAGATAAGTTATCTCAGTTGGGGGAGCCGTTCTTCACGACAAAGACGAATGGCACCGGTTTAGGGCTAATGGTCTGCAAACGAATTATGCATGGACATGATGGAGAATTATCTATTCAAAGTAAAATGAACCACGGAACTACGGTGCAAATCGAGCTGCCAATAAAAAAATAAGAATTGCATCTGAATAAGATCCCCTCTAGGTAGACAGTGCGAAGCAAGACACTGCCGTTTACTTGGAGGGGCATTTTCGATTTGACCTGCAGTTATCTTCTTCGTAAGGTTGGTTGAACATTCAGCATTCTTGCTTTATCATATTAGGAAAGGATTTACAATTGCAAATTTGTAAGCGCTACCAAGAAGTATCCGCCTAAATCATAGCCCTTATATTATACGGAGAAAAGGAGATAACCATGCGATTCTTACAAGGTAACATATCGGCCAGGTTCAAGGTGATTTATGGTGTATTTTTCCTAGTCATCATCTCATCAACCGTGTGGCTATCCTATTTGAGCTCGAAAGGAGGCATGGAAGATCAGCTGCGTCGCACGAATACAGCGCTGCTCCATCTAAGTCAGCAGAAGATTGAAATGATGCTGCATGAAATCGATACAAGCACAATTAATTTCGTACAAGAGCCGGATGTCGAGTTATTCCTGAATGGCAGATACGCGAACGATGAGCTAAGGCTCAATTATTTCCGCATCCTAAATACGCGGTTTAAGACGTTGATGTTTGCGAACAGCAATATTTCATCGTTTTATTTGTATTCTCTAGCGAACAAAAGCTTGTTAACGGATGTGACGTATTCTGACGAATCCAGCTTCTACGATATGGCATGGCATGATGCTTATGTGACGATGAAGGGCTATGGCGAATGGCTTGACACCAGGAAGGTAACGGAAGTAAGTTCGGGCCTGCAGATTGAGAAAAATATGATTACATTGGTGCGTTCTTACCCACTGATCAGCATGCCGCAGTTTCGGAAGGGCGCCATTGTTGTTAATGTCGCGGAAAGCACGCTTTCCAATTTGATTCAAGATGTGGATCAACAAAGGGCAGGTCAGACGTTAGTCATTAATGATCAAGGGATGATTATTTCTTCGCAGAACAAAGAGCATCTGTTTCACTCCTTCAGCACGATTCCCGGCGCCCCGAAACAGAGTGATTTTAAGGATAATGGTTATATCACAACGCATTCAAAAAGTGGAAGCTATACAACATTTTATCTAACCTCTACCTACAATGGCTGGAAATATATCAGTATTGTCCCTGACCCCGAGATGAACCGTCCGCTAATGATTGTCCGCAATTTACTGCTGATAGTGACAGCGGGGATGTTCTTGCTAGCTATTGTTATTGTATTTGCAGTAAGCAATTATACGTTCCGACCGCTTGAGCTTTTCTTTCACTCTGTTGCGGGTAAGAAATCGGTCCGTTCCGGCGACCTTACCTACATGGAGCAGTTTTTCAAACAAATGATATCAGATAACGAATCCTTGCAGAAACAAATGAATGATAGTTTGCCTGCATTGAAATGGCGTCTGATTATGAGTCTGTTGATGGGGGATAAAACGAATTACGATCGTATGATGCCGTATTTTCATACACTCGGAATAGATTTGTATCACAAACAATTTATTGTGCTCATCATTGAACTGGACCGCATCCAAGAGAATCACACTCCGCGAGATGTGTATTTATTCACTTATGCGATAAGCAACGTTGCGGACGAATTAATTGCCGGGGTATGCAAAGGTACATCCGTAGAATTAACCGATGGCCGAGTTACCGTCATTATGAGCTTCGAATCAGAGGATTCGCAAAGCAATCAAATTCAAGCGCTGCAGGTTGCTGATTTGGTAAAGAATTATGTAGGGAATCATTTTAAACAAACAGTAACTATTGGTGTAGGCAGCCCTCATTCGCATCTGGAAGGTATCCAGATTTCCTATGAAGAAGCGTTGAATGCGCTGAAATACAAGTTGATTATGGGCGATAACACGGTTGTCTCCATCGATGATATTGCAGGCAGCAATTATAATGAGAAA
Organism: Paenibacillus sp. 01T422; assembly: GCF_056398785.1. Taxonomy (NCBI): domain Bacteria; kingdom Bacillati; phylum Bacillota; class Bacilli; order Caryophanales; family Paenibacillaceae; genus Paenibacillus; species Paenibacillus sp. 01T422. Next base: position 2,224 of record NZ_JBFTQB010000897.1, read on the forward strand.
TTTTACCGGATAACTGCGCTGATTGATTCTGTCGTTAACCTGATTCGGGAAACGGACAAAATTAAGCTTCGCTCGCATTTAGATAAAATTTTTGGCGAGGTTGTAGCGAGCAATGTACCTCCTGAGTTAATCAAGCAAATGTGCATTCAGATTATTATGAAATCCATTAAGGTCATTTCGGATAAGGGCCTCGAGATCAAAGAATTCCTGGACCCGAAGGAAAATATTTATGACCGAATCGAATGCTGCGTCAAAGTTGCTGAACTGAAGAGCTATATGTCGGGTTTCCTGCATCAACTCATTGTGCGCACCGAAGAGAAGCGGCTCTCCAAAGGGCATCACGATACCGTTAAGCAGGTTCTAGCGTATGTCGAGCAGCATTATATGGATAGCGACCTCTCGCT
>NZ_JBFTQB010000898.1:0-2610 GCF_056398785.1 Paenibacillus sp. 01T422
GATTATAAGAGGGGCTTATAAGAAAATCTACATTTTTTTCCAATAATGCTACATCTTTTGCAAGTAAAGGGTCAATTCCTCACGATTGTGAAACAGCTGTTTCGCTTTAAGCAGGAAAAGAGATGGCTCCAGAATTCGTAAAATATCACGAACCGTTTGGAACGGTTTCTTATGCATCAGCTTGACGGTAATAATCGCCGTACCGCCACTTTGTAATGCGTACAGCAAATCAGCGACCAAACGCCCCATTTGGCGAGGGTCCCAACTCATATCACAAACAAGCAAGTCAAACTCTTGATCCCGCAGTTTCACATCGCTTGCATTTTTTTTATAAATCTTAAGATTAGGATTGCCAAGTAGTCTTGGACTCATTGCAGCAGGGTCTATGGCCGTAACCTTCAAGCCCCGCTCTAATAACAACGAAGTCCAACCACCTGGAGCGGCTCCAATATCAAGTGCTGTTCTAGCGACGCTAAAATCAATACCGAACCGTTGCTCCGCCTCCAAAAGCTTGAATTTGGCGCGTGAAATTTGATCCTCTTCCTTCATAAAACGAATGGCTCCGCCTGACCAATCAGACAAATTATCTGTTGGCTTAGAAAGTCCAACAAACAGTTTTTTCGCATGAATGTAGATGGATATAATTTGGTCGGCATAACGAACTACTGGTTCCGCATGAACTTCCGAAACAAGTATTTCATCTAACGCAGCTTTGATTGTAAATGGTGCATAGGGAACATCAGCACGCTCTTCTTTGCGCACTTGGACGGCTATTTTCTCACCTGAGTGAATAAGCCCTTCCGCATGTGCATTTTTTAACCAACCTTTCRGATGTTCAAGGTCCTCTTCCGTTCGCGTGGTTTCCCAATCCTGCAAAACAGGTTGAATATGTCTAAGAAAAATTGGTTCCTGCTCTTTGATTAGTGTTATTGCATCTTCCGTACCCGAGGGCACTTCGAATAAAAAAACTTCAGTTGGCACCAGTAATGTGAACTTGGTCAGTGGAAATAATTTACGGATTTCATCCTGCGCGTACTGCGCAAACCCATGATTCGAAGAGCCAATATATGTCGTAATTTGTGTCATAGCCGCATCCTTTATCTTCTTTAATCCAAAACCTTAATCCACGGTCGATCCTGATACCATTCCAAAGCAATATCCACATCAAAAGCTTTACGGATATTTTCCGGCGTCAGCACCTCTTTCTTAGGCCCAGCAGCAATTAATTCCCCTTGTTCAATAATGGCAACATGCGTAATTAACGGAATAATTTCTTCGATATGATGTGTCACATAAACGACCGTAATGTCCTGTTTACTAAGCTCATTGACATCTCTCAAAAAGCGTTCTCTCTCGTATAAATCCAAGCCAGCAGCAGGTTCATCCAAAACGAGAAGGGAAGGTTTCATCATCAAGGACCTGGCAAGCATCACTTTCTTCCGTTCACCTTGTGACAAACTGCCTAATGTTTGATGAGCCAAATGAAGAATTCGCACCCGCTCCAGCATGGCCATGGCACGATCCAAAACATCTTGCGGAATCTCTTGATAAAACCTGAGATAGGCGTACTCGCCTGTAGCAACAACCTCAATCACAGGATCGCTTAGATTAAGCTTTTCCATAAGCGACTGAGAGATATAACCAATTCTCTTGCGGACTTMTCTCACATCACATTGTCCATAACGGTTGCCCAGCACATCTACAGTTCCCCGACTCGGAAATTCGTAACCATTCATCATTTCGAGCAGCGTGGTTTTGCCTGATCCATTACGTCCTAACAATACCCAGTGTTCACCTGGATTAATATGTACATTCACATCATTTAAAATATGTCGTTCGCCTCGAATAAAATGAATATGCGATAAATGAATCATATCAGGCTACATTCCTTTCTAATTACACTTCACTTTTGTATGTTCCTTGAGCAATTTGCAGCAGCAAATCGTCCGGCATACGGTGAGGATATATGTTCATCCCATCAGGTTTGGCCGAATACAGCATTTGATACATAGCCGTACAAGCAGCCTGGCTGGAAGTATGAATATAAATTTCTCGCGGGAACTTCCGCTTCTGAACAAGCCAAATCACAATATCCATGCCTGTTTGCTCGGTGTTCCAACCCATATCATGATCCAGCGATAAAATATCGATATCACATTCTTCGAGCAGCAGCAAACACTCCTGAACATTTCTAGCTAGCGTAAATCCTTGGGGACAAGGACGCAGATCATCTAAGTATACATGAATCATGACTGGATTTCCTTCCCTTCTGTTCATGCGGTTCGTCAGTCAGCCTTATTGAATAAAGTTTGTACTAGAGCAATTTCCTCAGAGTGAGTACCATTGCTTCCTTTTCCCGTTTCGAGAACAACCGGAATATGTCTTAAAAAGGAAGAAGACAGCAGCTGTCCAAAATTATCAAGACCGATATATCCCTTGCCAAGGTTCGCATGACGATCCCTGCGCGAGCCATAAGGATGAACGGAATCATTCAAATGAACGGCTTTCAAATGGGGGAAATAATCAAGAAATTCGCCTCTAGCCTCCAACTCAGCCCATCCATGGCTCGTCCATAAACCGCTGGCAAAAGCATGGCATGTATCCAAACAG
>NZ_JBFTQB010000899.1:0-2607 GCF_056398785.1 Paenibacillus sp. 01T422
ACCAGTTGGTGCCCATATACTGAATTTCATTGTTGCTGGAGCCTAGTGTATTATCGTTGATCATCGTCGTCATGTCCGCTGACTGCGGCTTGATAATATCGACTTCATCGGCTACAAAATAGGTGTCTGACGAGGCACCGTATTTGGTGCCGGTTACTCTCATTTTGACCGTATGAGGACCGTTTGTAAGCTCGGGGCTTTCGTAAATCAATTGCCCATCCTGCCTGTACCAGGAGAATGTGTCGACCATCGTCTCGGCGTCGCCGTCAATAGATATGGCAACGATCCCTTGATTATTGTGCTTCGGACCGCGTATTTGAATTTTGGTTCCTGTAAATTGTACATTCACAGAAGCGTTCGTGGTGTTGGAATAGTGATTGTCCCCATTAAATGGACCCGTTTCGTTCGAGTATCCCCAATCTGCACTGTAGTTAAATTGAGCATCGCCTGTGCCCTTCGTGTTGTCATTTACTTTGGTAACGGAGGTTACCGCTTGCTTTTCAGGGGATACTTTGACACCGCTTACAACATAAGTAGTAATCGAGTTGCGTTTAGCCGGCGTAATCAGAGTTTTCCCTTGCAGCATCGCTTCGTCCATCTCGGCCAAATCCTCAGAGATCGATGTCTGGTACGCTTTCACATTTCCGGTGACGGATTGGAATCCGCTTAAATCAAATTTGTAGCCTTCGCCGTCATAGTCCAGTTGATTCTGATGAACGATAACCAGCTTTTCGCTAGCCGCATCATAGGCAACAAGCGTATTCGAATCACTGCTTGCCAGCAGCTGATAACCTTGGCGAATAAACTTGGAGAATTGCGCCATCGCATAGTATTGCTTTGTCAGCCAATACTGCTGTTTCTCATAGTCCGCGTGTATTAAGCCCCAGCTGTTATTCTCTTTGTTATCCTGCGTCTCGTCTTCCACGGCATCCCATACAACCCAAGCTGATGGCTGCATGACGTTCATATCTTGAATAATCTTTGTAGATAATTCAAATGCAGGCTGCATGCTCTCGTGAGTGTGCGCGGCACTGCCTGTCCCGAACTCTGACATCCAGAGAGATTTGTTCTCGGAATCCGCCAATCCCTTAAGGGCTGTTCGTTTATCCCCGTTGTAGCTATGCGCATTGATTTTGGCAACCTGCGTTTTCACTTCGGGAGACAAGCTAGTGTAGGAAGTGATCGCATCGTCGATAGAATTCTCATCCGAACCTGTTAGTTTTGTTCCATCAAGTCCTTTGGCAGCAAGCGATTGCGCCGTCAAGCCTAGAATTTGATTTTGTTTCGCAAGGTCAAAATGAGCTCCTTGCTGCAAGCCTCCTGCTTTCCACCAATTCGAGATCGGCTCATTAAGCGGGCTTAAATAATCGAAAGTGATTCCCCAGTCGTCACGGAATTTTTGGACCACTGTCGTCAAATGATCCGCGAAATCATCATACATGTCTTCCTTCAAGTTATTACCGCCATCGACAGCACCGGAAGAATCGCCGCTAATCGTCATCCACCATGGTGGCGAATTGGAGAAGGCCTCGAATTTATTAGCGCCTCTAGCTTTGGCCGCTTGAAGCATCCACCTTTGATTCGCGTCTGCCGTCCAATCCCAAACCCCTGGCGACGGTTCGAACGTTGCAATATTGCCGCCAAGTCGCATATGATCATGCGAGGGGTCATCACCGGCTCCAATATTATACCGGGCAATGTTGAGGCCCAGCCCCTTATCGGGATCAAATACCAAATCCGCTATCGCATTGCGTTTCGCATCCGGCCAACCTCCTGTTTGATCGGCCCACCAAATAAGGGAAGTGCCCCAACCCTCCATCTGTTGATACGGCTGTTGCGGATCAATCTGAATGACCGTTTCTGCGCCTGCTTTTGCACCCTGTGAGAACGACAAGGATGCTGCTGTTGAAACAACCATCGTAGTAATTAACGTTTTGGATATCGTTTTTCTCCAAAAATTCCGTTTCATGTGGATAATCTCCCCCTAGTTGTGTAATATAGGCTAACTCTCGCACGGGAAGCTTATCTCCTACCAATGTTGTATGCGTTTTCATTAATATATTTAGTCATTACTTTGATTTATTTTGGGGTTCATTCGATTAAATTTACGAATTGAGGCGTAGCGTTGACGGACTCTTTGGAATGAATGATAGGATGAATAGAATGTGGGATGGAAGGAGAATAATAGCTATGACATTGCTGACAGCGTGTGCGGGGTGAAGTTAAACAAGTACGATGAACCTTGCCAATTCTTTTTACAAATACCATGGATGCGCCCCCTTTTTACCTACAATTACGCATGGAGTTGACTTATCCTCTTCTCTTGCGGGATAACTGAGACACCAAGTCATGTATTCAAAGTAGTTGCGCTTCGTTAAAAAGTAGATCCTTTTCAGCAGGATTCGACTTTAACTACCGCAAGTTTATGATGAATCACGAGTCTTCGTCAACTCCACAGATAATGACAATTGAGCTTTCTCAGATCTTATCACGATAAGACAAAGCTTCTTCTGTGATTCTTTTGATATCAACCGATGAAGTAATTTCGTCATTCACCATATCCGGCAGGATGTTTTTCAAAAAATAATCAACGCAATGTAAAGGAAT
>NZ_JBFTQB010000900.1:0-2605 GCF_056398785.1 Paenibacillus sp. 01T422
CATGATTACTTTCATGATTACTTTGCAGGGTAATTTAGGCTACTCCATGCTGGGGGTGATCTGGGTGCTCGCATTTGGAGGCGTGCGTTACATCAAGTTCATCATTCGGCGATTTATCCCATGGGGACTGTTCCTATACTTGCTGCTAGCTGGTTTCATGGCTTCGTTGATTTTACCGCTGCAAGAAAGGCTTCCTCTAGTGGCTATCACTTGGATCGTCGCCGGCGTTGTCCTGTACAGCATTGGATTGCTATTCTTTCTATGGCGGAAATTGCGCTATCATCATCTGGTTTGGCATGTGTTCGTCGTTGCCGGCAGCAGCTGCCATTTCATTGCGGTGTACACCTATGTGATGCCGGCCGTACTTTAATTTACAGGCTAGGGCCGATTCGGTTAATGGCGCAACGTCACGGATTTCACGCCAGATGCGCTCGGCGCTCGCCTGCTTGCTCCAAATTGCAAAGTGCTATATCGCCACAGCCGCGGGTGCCCTGATTGACGCAAACAGCGCAGCACAGTTAGGTAGGCAACAGTCGCCTCCGGACTTCTGAAGGCGGATAACTCTTATATTTTTTATAAAGTTTTGTAAAATAGTTCGCGTTCCCGCAGCCGATTCTCTCGGCAACCTCAGTTACGGTCCACTCCGTTTCACGCAGTAGACGGTCTGCTTCGTTAATACGCAGCCAATTGACAAAATCCACAAAAGTGCGTCCTGTCAGCTTTTTAAAAGTTTTGCAAAAATGGTACGGGTTGAGGTTGACCATCCTCGCAGCTTGTTCAACAGAGAGCGGCTCCGCAAGATGAGCTTCAATGTGCTGAATTAATGGCTTGAATGACTCTGAATGCCGCAGGGGAGCAGGTTTATCCACGAACTTGTCAGGCAGGAATTGCCTGGAGAGCAAAGCGAAAAGCAGATGAAAGTTATGTTTGATGACAAGCTCGTAAGCAGCGGCTTGGTGCTCATACTCATCCGTTGATTCACGAATGAGCCGACGAAAAGGGGCTCCTCGTTCGTCGCTTGCGCCAAGCCTTGCAGGCAGCTGCGCGCGTCCGTCCAAGAAAGGCAGCATATACCGCTCATAGACAGGATCGGAGTGCAGCATGCGCAGGAGGGAAGCGTTGAAGACAACGGCTACGAATTCCACGTCTTCATCGGATGCGTTATARCCAACATGGAGCGCTCCGGCAGGGACGAACAGCAGGTCACCGGCACTCGCCTCATATGGACGGCTATCGATATGAAACTGCGCTTTGCCAGCCTGCATATCGATAATTTCGAAGTGCTCATGCCAATGGAGAGATAAGATTGTGTCGTCCTTTTTCGCCATTCGGGATCGGTTTCGGTAAAAGCGGATTGGATAGTTGCTGTCCCAGAGAGGTGTTTTCTCTCTTAAATCTTGAGGATAAGTCATGCGCTGCCTCACTTTCTAGTTGTGCGAGAAATAACGATTTTAAAGCAAGATTAGATAGAAATATTGAAATAATGCTCATTATTTTGGGATTGTGCCTTCATTTTAGAACAAGATTGGTGTGGTTTTCAATAGCAGATAGATTCAATTATTAATAGTGTTCGAAATGTGAGATTTACTGACAAATATCGAAAATATAAACTATCCATATATTCCAATTCAGTTGGAATTTACTCGAAAAGGAAGGGGGATCCGTTACAGTCAGGTTCTTACTTGAAGCCATAATTTATTTGGAGGAGATAACATGCAACACACAGTGATAGTACCAGTGAATCAAGACTATGCCATTCTGAACTTGTTTACGGATTCATTGCTGAGAACGGTAAGTCCATCAACCCAAATAATATTCATTAACGACGGATCAGGCGCAGCCGTCAAACAACACCTCCATAAGCTGCAATCGGAAAGCAGAGATGGAGTAACAATCGAGATACTAGAGCACGACTATCCGCTAGGATGTTCGGTTTCTATTAACAGTGCGCTCAGAATCGCGCAAGGCGAGTATATTTATTTCTTGGACTCAGATACGATGTTGAATCATGGTTGGCAGAAGCTGATGAGTGAAACATTAAATAGCAATAACGAGATTGGCATGGTTGGCGGTGTGCTGTTATACCCTCAGACCGGTGGTATTCAACATTGTGGTATCGCATTTACAGACTCTATCGGGCGGCATTTGTTCCTGAATGCTTCACCTTCGGATATTCCCCAAGAAACGTTTTCTGTGCAGCTTGTCGTATTTGCTATGTTTGGTATGAAGCGGGAAGTCTATCAAGCAGTAGGCGAATTGGATGAGGAATTTTTTAACGGATATGAAGATTTTGATTATCAAATGAGAGCCAGAGCTGAAGGATATGATATCGTCATTAATCCTGAGATTACAGCTTATCATTGGGAGCGGAGCAGTGGGATTCACCGCAGTCATAACCGTAAAAACAACCTTGGGCGCTTCTGGAAAAAATGGGGAAGCGAAATTAAAGCCGATATTTGGCCTTTTATGCTAGAACGTTTGCAAAAGCATCTTAAAGAAGAAACGATTGTATCGGCTCTCCCGATGATAGGAGTTGATCTGGCGGAGGTTCGGGCTGATGCCGATACATTCTGGAAGCGATTGGAGGGGGCTGACATCTGCAAGG
>NZ_JBFTQB010000901.1:0-2605 GCF_056398785.1 Paenibacillus sp. 01T422
CTTATAATCAAGGTAATTATTACTTGATGAAGGGGGCTTTTTTATCGTAGGTCATAAGAAGAATTGGATTGGAACCTGTATCGGTGGAAGATACCACATGGAATCTTTGTTAGGACAAGGGGGGATGAGTCAAGTTTACTTGGCAGAGGATCTGAAGTTGAAGGGCAAGAAATGGGCTGTTAAGGAAGTCCTTCCAATGGAACAAGAGGGAGCATCTTTCCTGGAGGAAGCAGAAATGCTCGCAACGCTTCATCATCCACAACTACCGCAGTTGGTCGATTATTTTACAACAGAAGATGGAACAGGTTTTTTGGTAATGGATTATATTCAGGGACCCACGCTGCAAGATTTATTTGAAGAAAAAGGGCGGGAATTACCTACTGCCAAAATCGTCCAAATCGCTTTTCAGTTATGCGATATGCTGCATTATCTGCACACATTTCAGCCTCGCCCGATTATATATCGGGATCTCAAGCCCTCCAATATTATGTTGAACGAGCAGTCGCAAGTTCGGCTAATCGATTTTGGCGTAGCGAGGCATTTCAAACAAGGCAAACAAACGGATACGATGCAAATGGGGACGATCGGTTTTGCTGCTCCTGAGCAATTTATGGGTTTACAAACCGATGCGCGTTCCGATTTATATTCGCTTGGTGCCATGCTGTATTACTTATTAACGGGTGGTCAGTACGCGTACCTCACCCATAAGACTTTGGATCAATTAAGCCCTGAGCTCCCGGAAGCACTTACTTCTACAGTTCGATTACTATTGCAAGAAAATCCCCAGCACCGCTGCCAATCCGCCATGGAAGTGAAGATGAGACTTCGTTCTATTTACCCCGACCCAGCACACACTGCGGAAATTCAAAATCACTCCAAACCATTGCAGGCACAAGATAAATTAATTGTTGTCGGTGGTCTTTTTGCTGGTGTCGGATCCACATTTCTGGCCGTTACGCTGGCTAGAATTTTAAACGCCATCCAGATCCCTAACGCATTGGTTGAACAGCCAACCATCGAACCTGATTTGTACATGCTTTTATACGGAGATTTGAAAGCCCCTAAGTCCTACCAATTTACTGCACATACTCAGAGGGATCAAGACCAAAGCCTAACTCCTTCGCCGACATGGGATAAAGGGTTCACGACATGGTTCCCCACTCATCCTGATGGATTCCATGGAGACTGGCAGCCCGCAGACTCTTTTAAGCTGCTGCATACGATCAAAAAGCCAATCGTCCTATGGGACGTATCGACTCAGTGGGAGCATCCTTCGGTGAAAGAAATCTGTCACAGTGCAGATGAAATTATCGTGGTACTCGACGCTTCCCCAGGAAAATGCAATCGGCCCAGTTCACGTGCGCATTTCGAGCTTTTCAACTCCTATCAGCAGCGTGGAAAAAAAGTGCGCTTTGTTGCTAATGGCAGCATGCAAAATCACTTTCGTAAGGAGTGGATGGCATCGCTTCCTGCTTCTCCGTTGTGCACATTGCCTGAGTTGCCTCGAGCTGAGGTCATGCGCGCAGTTTGGAAAGGAGAATGCATACAGGATCGGCACGAGGTGCTAGAACAATTAATGACAGCATTATCACCACTTATTAAGGAGATCCTACCAGGTAATCAATTACATGCTAACGATAGCAAGAAGACGAAGTTTTCCTTATTCTCAAAATTAAAAAAGATCAGCAATCGTTAAGTTATAACCAATTTTGACCAAACGAATGAGAAATATGCTATGATATTTCATGATCAAACAAGCTTGAAAGTAAAGGGGCAGTTAGTTATGGAACAAAGATTTGCCAGAGAATCTAGATGCTTCAAAACATCACGCATATTCCCGACCGATGTGAATAATCACAACACGCTGTTTGGCGGAAAACTGATGTCCTACATTGATGATATTGCTTCGATTGCTGCACATAAACATTGCCGGAGATCTGTTGTAACCGCCTCAACAGATTCGGTTGACTTTTTGTATCCGATCCACACTTCGGATTCTGTCTGTTTGGAATCATTTGTGACTTGGACGGGGAAAAGCTCGATGGAGGTTTTCGTGAAAGTTGTTACGGAGGACCTGAAGACYGGAGCAAGAAAAATTGCCGCGACTTCCTTCCTGACCTTTGTTGCTTTAGATGATAATAAAGTGCCTGTCGAGGTGCCTCAGGTGATGCCAGAGACAGAGGAAGAGACAAAACTGCATGAATCAGCACCGCAACGAGCAGAAATGAGACGTATTCGCAGAGGTGAGAGTAAAAGGTTGGCCGGATTTTTCACGATGAAATACCCTTGGGAATAAAAGGGATTGATTTTTCGGTAAAATGTGGTACAATTTGGATAAATTGTTGGACGAGCGGAAGCACCGCTGATTTTGGAGATCATCTCTCTGAAGTCGGCGCGTGCTTTTTTTGTTTTTCCTCAATGAGAAGGAGGATGATGCATTGAAAGTTGCAACTACGATTCGACTAGCGATCGTACTCGGAGTGATTGGTCTTGTATTAATCGGCAGCGGGGTGTATAGCCAATTCTCTTGATTTTAAGCGTATAGGAGGGGGTTTGGATGAAAAAGTTTCAGCTCTATGTATTAGATGATGACGAGGAATATGGC
>NZ_JBFTQB010000902.1:0-2601 GCF_056398785.1 Paenibacillus sp. 01T422
CACCATTAGAGGGGCTCCTGCGTATGTTATAGTAAGGAAGCAGGAGTATGCTATGGGGTTCGCCCACACGGTTTAAGGTTTCTAGAGCCTTGAACCGGTGTTTAAATAGACAGACAAAGGGATTATTTCAAGGTCGAAGGACTTTGACGTAATCCCTTTGTTGTTGGTAAAATGGAGGCGAGGAGTGAACGCCAGCTATGGATGCAAAGAGAGCATTGAAAGATATACAAGCAGGGCGGCAAGCACCTGTATATTTGTGCTACGGTCCTGAGAAATATAAAATGAGAGAGTTTATTCAGGTGTTAACAGATTCACTCATTGAGCCGGAGCATAAGGAGTTTGCCGTGAGCAAATTCGATTTAAGTGAGATCTCACTTTCATCCGTACTTGAAGATGCGGAGACGCTTCCTTTCATGGTGCCTAAGAAACTGGTCATCGCCAAAAACGCATTATTTTTTACAGGAGCCAAGGAAAGTACGAAGATTGAGCATCATTTGGACCGTTTAACCGACTATTTAAAATCACCCGCCGAGCACACTGTCGTTGTGTTTACTGTAGACGCGGATAAATTAGACGAGCGCAAAAAGATCGTTAAAGCGCTCAAAGACATGGAGGCCGCAGTTCCCTTCCTATCGCTAAGTCCAGAGGAGTTGCAGCATTGGGTGGCTGCTAGAGCTCGACAGAGGGGGTTCTCATTTACCGGGGAAGCCACGGATCAGTTGATTCTATATACAGGCGGCAATTTGCAGTCGTTATCTGCAGAGATCGAGAAGATCTCGTTATATGTAGGGGCAGGGAGCGAGGCTACAACGGATGTTATTGATCAGCTCGTCGCTCGAAGCACAGAACAGAACGTTTTTATTCTGATTGAAGACATTGTGAATGTGAGATTGGAGCGTGCCTTCGTCATCTTGGAGGAGCTGCTGAAACAGCGCGAAGAGCCGATTAAGATAGCTGCCCTTATTGCGAGGCAATTCCGCATCATGCTGCAGGTCAAAGAGCTTAGCAAGCAAGGATATTCCCAGCAGCAAATGGCGTCTCAGATTGGCCTGCATCCTTTCGCGGTGAAGGTGGCTGAAGGTCAGTCACGTAAATATAATATTGAGAAACTGAGCAATATCATGTCCCAGCTTGCTGATCTTGATTTCCAGATGAAGACAGGGAAAATTGATAAAGTGCTAGGTTTAGAAATGTTCCTTCTTAGGCTTGCAGCCTAGGAAGGTTTTTTTCATAAAAGGAAAAAAGCCCAACTCTCCGAAGAGAACTGAACTTTTGTTTTTATGTCCTGTATTACGCTTGAGCCGTAAGAGCGTTCAGCTTTTTAGCCAGACGGGACTTCTTGCGGTTAGCGGCATTTTTATGGATTAAACCTTTAGAAGCTGCTTTGTCTAACTTTTTGGAAGCATTAATTAGACCTTCTGGGCTTACAGCTGTTTCGAAAGCTTTCACAGCAGTACGCAGAGCGGACTTTTGGGAAGCGTTACGAAGACGGCGCTTTTCGCTAACTTTTACTCGTTTAATAGCGGATTTAATGTTTGGCATGAAATTCACCTCCTACTTACAAAACACGGTTCAACGTTACATTTGTATGTTTGCTGACAACTTTAAGTATTCTACCATGCAACTATTGAAAATGCAAGACCTGTCAATAGGTTTTCAGTGGTTTTTACATTTGCATAACGGCCTCAAATTCGTCACACACTAAGAGATGCAAGGAACCTCAGAAAGGGGAAATTCTATGGACTTAAGCTCTTTTACAACCCATACGGATCTTGCGCTAGATGCAAGGGATATGGCTCATGCAGCGAATCAAGGGCAGCCGATACCTGGTATTGAACAGGAGTCGACTCGTGAAAATGGGATACGTGTTACCAAAATCAATGTGAAAAATGAAGAAGGTTCCAAAGCCCTTGGCAAACTCCTTGGACATTATATAACGATAGAAGTTCCTGCACTGCGCGAAAAAGATAGCCAATTGCAGGACCGTGTAGCGACGAAGCTGGCTCAGGAATTCGAGCAGTTCTTACGGGATATTGGGATTCCTCAGAATGCCAAAGCGCTCGTTATCGGGCTCGGCAACTCCAATGTTACTCCCGATGCGCTCGGTCCACTTGTTGTTGAAAACATCATGGTCACCCGTCACTACTTTGAGCTGATGCCTGAGGATGTAAGTCCTGGATATCGCCCCGTCAGCGCGGTAGCTCCTGGGGTGCTTGGGACAACGGGGATTGAAAGCAGTGACATCGTGCTCGGTATTGTTGAAAAATCCAAGCCTGATTTCATCATCGCGATTGATGCTTTGGCATCCAGATCGCTCGATCGGGTGAATACGACCATCCAAATTGCAGATACGGGCATTCATCCGGGTTCTGGCATCGGGAATAAGCGCAAAGGGCTAACAAAAGAAAACCTTGGCATACCTGTAGTTGCTATTGGCGTCCCAACGGTTGTATATGCTTCGACGATAGTCAATAACGCTTTTGACCTCATGCAAAAGCATTTTAGCGAACAGACCAACAATACAGGACAGATCCTTGGACTGCTGGACAATATTCATGAGGAGGAGCGCCTTCAGCTCGTCAAAGAAGTGCTGAACCCTGT
>NZ_JBFTQB010000903.1:0-2597 GCF_056398785.1 Paenibacillus sp. 01T422
AGATCACCCTAATGTTAAATTTCGGCTTCGTCAAGGGACGTACACATCTTTGATTCGAGATGTTACAAAAGGTGAGATCGATCTCGCTTTCATTTCGCCATTTCCAGAATCGCATGAGCATGTGACAGGCGAGTTATTACTGACTGAAGAATTGTATGCGATTATTCCGGCCAATCATATCCTTGCTGACTATACATCGATTCGCCTCGAACAGTTGAAGCATGAGAACTTTGTAATGTTTAGTGAAGAATATACGCTGCGTTCTATTGTTATGGAGGCGTGCTTGAAGGCCGGCTTCGTCCCTAAGATCGAATTCGAGGGTGAAGAGACGGACACAATTCGTGGTCTCGTTGCCGCGGGGATGGGGGTTAGTTTGCTGCCTGCCATGGCGCTCATAGAAGGCGGACAAATGCAGCCTGCCAAAATTCGAGTGACCGATCCGCAAGTGACTCGAACCGTAGGTTTGATAAGTCGGAAAGGTGAGAAGCTTCCATTAGTAGCTGAAGTGTTCAGACGCTTTCTGCAAGAATATTTTCAATAATAAAAGCTCTCCTTGTGTGTGCTGCTTGTGCAGCCATACAATGGAGAGCTTTTTTATTAATCGTCGTTGTTACGACCGCTGAATATCATGACATATTTCAGTAACTCAAGTACGGAAATTAACGCTGCCGCGACATAAGTAAGGGCAGCTGCATTGAGGACCTTGGCTACTCCGCGTTCTTCTTCATTGGAGATAAATCCCTCGGAGACCATCAAATCGCGGGCTCTGGAGCTTGCGTTGAATTCTACTGGCAAAGTTACGAGTTGAAAGGCGACGGCGGCTGCGAAAAAGATAATGCCCAGACCGAGAAGCCATGGAATCTGTTGGAACAAGAAACCAGCTAATATTAAGAATGGAGCTACACCAGATGCAAAATTTACGGCCGGGAACATATAATGTCTTGCAACGAGCATTGGATAATGTACTTTGTGTTGAATCGCATGCCCAACTTCATGACAGGCGACGGAAATGGCTGATATGGAGCTTTGATAGTAGACAGGCTCTGATAATCGAACAACTCTAGCCATCGGGTCATAGTGGTCTGTTAATGTGCCTCGCACGGCTTCAACAGGGACATCGTAGAGCCCATTGGCATCTAGCATTCGACGTGCAGCTTCAGCGCCAGTCATTCCTGAATAGACAGGGACACTAGACCATTTGTTGAATGTTCCGCGAACTCTGAACGAAGCCCACAAAGAAAGAGCGAATGCAATAATAATGAGAAAATCCATTGGGTGAAAAAATAACATTCCACACGCCTCCGTAATTCGTTATGAGAACGGATTTTTACCTAGAAGAACAATTAATGCTTCAATGCATGCTGCAGTTGGCTGCGTTAGTATGCGATAAAGCTTTTTTAGTTGGTTTGGCTTCAGCTGTTGGATTATAGGCCCGAGTTCTTTGGCTTCCTTCATTAATTGTTCAAGATGAAGTTGAATCGATGTCAGCTTATCTCTCACATTATCATCCGGGGACACTTTGCTCCATTGCTGTAAGTTTGCTTTGATCTCCTCTAGGGTATATTTCTCGTTCTTCATTGTTTCAATACGTTTAAGACGATTCAAAGTTTCATCGCTATAAAGTCGGTAGTTCGTATCGGATCTTTTCTCGGGCTCAATCAAGTTAAGCTTGGTGTAGTAATCAATGGTTCGAGAACTAACATCGGCAAGTTTGGCTAGTTCTCCGATTTTGTATAGCTTCTCATTTTCCATGTTTCATTCACCCCTACTCCAATGTCATATAATAAATTGCTTCTATAATAATGATACCTGATTACAAACCGTACAGTCAAACGTGATGCTTATCATACCTGACAAGGGTTCTAAGATAGGAATCTTAACATTTTTAACAAAAAATTAATGAAAACACGAATTATGCCTGTTCGATGTCAGGTTATTTTTCGTTTTTTTCATTTTTTTAGAGAAAATCCTATTGTCAAACCCATATAACCTGTATATAATGACATTAAGAGTTTCATTACATGTTATTTAATCTAACATTAAAGGAAGTGGTCGTATGGTTAAGAAATTGTTGTTAGCTTTTGGTGTCATGGCCTTATTGTTCCCTACTCTCGCATTTGCTGCAGATGAAGCAACAGTGCCCCAATTGCAAAGTGCAATCGATGCCGTTTGGGTCATGTTAGCCGCAATTTTGGTTATCTTCATGCAAGCTGGATTCGCCTTATTAGAAGCAGGGTCGACTAGAATGAAAAATGCCGGTCACGTAGCCGGTAAAACAATCTTAACTTTCGGATTATGTGCCATTGCTTTCTGGGCTGTTGGCTTCGGTTTCGCCTTCGGTGACGGAAATGCCTTCTTCGGTACTACAGGGTTCTTCGTTACAGGCTTGGAAGATCAAGCTTCAGCGGCATTCGGTTCCTTGTCCTTCTCTGATGTACCTATCGGTATTAAGTTCTTATTCCAACTAGCTTTTGCAGGTGTCTCCTTGGCAATTGCTTGGGGTGGATTTGCAGAAAGAGCTAAACTTCCGGTTTACTTTATCTTCGGAATTTTGTTCACCGTAGTGATTTATCCAATCGTTGCTCACTGGGTATGGG
>NZ_JBFTQB010000904.1:0-2594 GCF_056398785.1 Paenibacillus sp. 01T422
GTGTACGACCACCCACTGTTCAAAGGATATTCAAGTGTACGACCACCCACTGTTCAAAGGATATTCAATAGTATCATAACCTTTAAGGCAAGTTGTAATGTCCTCAACAGTTCTTACACCGAAGAACTCGTAATCATTAACCATAAACCTACCAACAACTTGATGTTTTCCTTCAGCAACATAAAGTCCTTTTTGGTGCTTAAGTTCTGGTTGACCTACTAACACTACGGTTAATTTTATTTGATATCTTTCAAGCCAATTATAAACATCAATGAGCCAATTATAGTTATATTCATAAAGGCACTGTGCTTCATCAATAAACATCACAATCATTTTATATTTTGAATTCTCACCCCTTTCTAATAAGAATCTAGTAAGCCTGTCAAACTTTTGACTCTTTTTACCACTCTGTGGATAGGTATGTCCCACTCCTTCAAGCAGTAATTCATAAAAAACTTCTTCGTTCGGATTTTTTTTATGTCTCCCTGGAATCTTGAAAATAGGCAATTCTTCTCCGTATTTTAAAGGCAGTGTTTGTGCTAAGAAATCAATTGCTCGACTTTTCCCAAGTCTTTGACGCCCGTGAATAATCCCTCCCGGGGTTCTGTCTTCAATCCATTCTCCGACCTCTAAATACATATTCATTATCTCATTCGTGGGCACAAGATATCTGTCTAACTCCAGAGGATGTGTTCCTCTTGATATAACTGGTCTGCTTAGGTATTCATTATTATTTTCGCTGCTAGACGGATTCAAATTAAAAACACCTCATTTTATAAAGAAATAGGTTTAAATATAGCTTGTAGGTCTGCTGGTATTTCAAGATTTTTTCTTGTATCTTCGGGTCTTATTTCGTGAAGTAGAATTGATGTAGCGCTGTTTAAGCTCACATTATTGTCATTAGAACTTTCTACTTCTTTACCTTGTTGGCTCATAGCTTGCTGATAGCGTTGCTCATGTGCAAATCTGTTCTTGTCAGCCTTACTATCACTGCTGCTTAGGTAATCGTAATAAGCTTGAACATAATCATCTTTATTTAGAAAGTATTCGTCCTTGCGTTTTCTCATTTTATTAATCGCTTTCCTAGTTTCTAACGAATGAGGAGTCATTGCCCATTTTCCCGATACACGTAAAAATCCAAGCTCATTTCCATTTTGATGAAAAGCTTTAATTGACCGAATATCCATTAAATTAATGTATATTGTCAGCTTAGTCCCAATTAGGCTAGGATTATTTGATAATAAATTACTTCTGTATTGAGCACCTTCAAAATTAATGAATGGCCTTCTTCCCTGAGATGTATTTCCCTTTACAACACATGTTGTGCTGATTGTCAGTAAACCTAATTCTTGTCTGCGATGTTCAGGTAAAATTCTCGGTATAAATCCTCTCGCAATTTTGTCACGCATTGCTTCAAGTGGAGCAAGATATGATGTACCAGTATGAGGCTCGTTGTTATATTGTGCCAACATGACTTCAGTTAATTCTTCTAAATGTTCAATGCTAATCTCACTCTTCAGAGCTTTCTTTTCAGCGTTTTTTCTCCTAGGATCATTAGGGTTACTACCTGTTGTAGATGGCAATAGGTGGTATCCGTTCTCTTCTAGAATTCCAAAGAATCTCTCAACAAAGCTCCTTCTAAGTGGAGAACTAACTTGACCAGCGTTCATAAAACATCCAATGGTTTTAGTCAGTTTATCCTTTACATTAGTTGCTAAGTTTGCCTTAGCATTGTCCAGCCAAAATTCTCTCCATACAGCCCACTGAGCCTCTGGAAAACATGAAGAGGGAAATGCCCCCTCTTTAGGGTATTGCAGACCTTGAATCGTAAATGTCTTTGGCTGATGTGGGTAGATCGCATTTTGTATACATTGTAAGACATCCATTTGTGAATACTCCGGCTTCACACAAAGTAAATGCCCTAGAACAGTTCTAGTCGGTATTTCTAAGATGACAAGCAGCCAGATTCTTTTTAGTGTCTTTCTGATCCAGTTACCATCAGGATCTGTATAACGAATAGTTACGATTAAATCTATTTTATGTCCATCAAATTGAACACGATTATATGGTCTAAAATTAATTGGATGGTTCTTTTCACCTTTCCCTACAGTCCTTGCAATCATTGCAGCAGTCTCCCCATGAATATGTGCATTCCCTAAGTGGCGATCTTTCAAATTTTTCACATATCTTTCTAATGATCTTCTCCCGCGGTCTTCTGTATTCCTAGGATATTGATCGGCTGTAATGTTTAGATCCTTACACTTATCGATCATTTTTCTATGAATATCTTTAACTCTATATGTGGGCTGCAATGAGTCTTTATTTATTCCTAAAGCCAAATCATTGATGAGTAACCTTAGATCCGGGTATGTTTCAAGTAACAGTTCAAATGCTCCAGAATAGTTCGTCTTTTTACCCTTTGGAAGTTTCTCACGTTCATATTTTTTCACATGGTAGCTGGGGTTTAAAGCTCTAAATCCCTGGGTATCCCCATAACCATCAGATTCCAGACATCTATTTACAAATCTCAGAATTTCTTTTGTCTCAATCCCTGTAGCATTTGAAATTTCGCGAACAGGCGTTTGTCCTTGAAC
>NZ_JBFTQB010000905.1:0-3414 GCF_056398785.1 Paenibacillus sp. 01T422
ACGTAAGGGAGTACTCGGGATGGAGACGGTACCGCTTGAACCATTGAACTCTCTGACAATCCCCTATTCGGAGATTGAAATATTCGACTTTACGATGTTATATCCGGTGCGCAAAAAGACCGTGTTTTAATACTCAAGTCAAAGAAGCTAGTTCATATCATTAGTGTTTTCTTAAATAGGGGGAATCGTGCAGAATGTACGAAATAGTGTTTTTTGATGTTGATGGTACATTATACAGTGAAGTGGATAGAGTAATCCCTAATAGTACAAAAGTGGCTATTAAGAGACTCCATGAAGAATGTATTAAGGTCGTAGTCGCAACTGGTAGACCTCATAATTTATGTGAAGAACTAGTTTCACTAGGTATTGATACATTAATCTCATCTAATGGTGCGCTTGTGAAAAACCAAAAAGAAGTTATTTATAAGTCAGTATTATCTCAAAAGACGGTTCATGAACTATCGAGTTTTGCTGAGGTACATGGACACGGAATTTCATATTTTACAGATTCTATTTCAATGAATGGTATCGGTGTAGAAGAGAAACGTGTTAGAAAAGCTTTAGTAGAGACCCTTGGACTTGTCGATTATCCTAGCAAATTAAACACACTTCCAGAGGAGATTTACTGTATATGTTTATATGCTGATGAGAGTGAAGCTGAGAAATTTATAGATAACTTTCCACACCTTCAGTTTGTACGTTTCCACCGTTATGTAATGAACGTCCTTGAAACTAAAATTGTATCTAAATCGGAAGCAATCAAAGAAGTGCTAGATTATTACAAAATTGATGTTTGCCATTCGATTGCATTTGGTGATGGTGGAAACGACTTGGATATGTTAGAGTTTGTTGGTTTGGGGATTGCTATGGGAAACGGCGATGAAAAGCTTAAGCAAAAAGCAGATTTCGTAACCAAGAAAGCTAGCGAAGATGGTATCCACTATGCTCTGACTCAGTTTGGAATCATATAATTCAGCTATCCATCATTTTTTAATTTCGTAGTCATTGAGGGACAGGTAAAAGGTGTAACTCATTCAGGAGATGCATTTCCGACAACGTGAATTCGTAGAACCTCTTTATTAAAGACCAAGAAGATAATTCTTGGTCTTTTCCGCGTTTTAGGATTCAAATAGCAATTGTTTCATTTCAATGAACATGGTTGGTTTTATTATTGAGTTAATGGATGGCGACATTTAGTTAATAAGCTACTACTATGATTATATAAAGACATTAGAAGTTGCGAGGTTCCCGATGAAGCAATTACATATGACAATATGGCTCTGGGCACGAATATTACTTGCTATTGCTCTTGTGATAGTTCTTTTTTCAAGGCATCCAGAGCCAAAAGCAGATATTAAATTTGAACGATTACAGTGGGCAGGTGAAGCAGAATCTTGGTTGGAAACGCATAGGGGTACGAGTTCTATTCAAGAGATGGGACTGATTCCTGAACTAATTTTAGATCATTTGAATCCTAATTCTCGGTTACAATTAAGCCTGCGACTAAAGCCAATCATTGAACACGATAGCCCGAAAGTGCACCCTATTGGTAGTGGTGTATTGATACATGGGAATGAAAAAATATCTATTCAGGTAAATGCTAACTCAATATTAACTAAAGAAAAATTATCAGATGGTTCTGTTTATATGTATGGAACAGTGGACGCAATTTTAAATAAAAAATCCAGACAGACAAATGTATCTCTGCATATCGCTGGACTCATGGGTTCGGATGAATTTGAAATTAGATATCCTTACGCTGACAAAGAAGGTTACATTATATTTGGAAAAGGAATTCATACACATCTTGATGAAATTTCAAAGATACACGAATACTTAGGGGAGTAGAATCAGCTCACCTACGCTTTTATATTCYCACAAAAAGCCTTCATTCTATCAACTCACGTAGTGCTCTAGCAAATTTGGCTATCCCGAGCTCAATTTCCTCCGGTTTCGTTCTGGCGAATGTAAATCGCACGTAACCCAGATCGGAACCATACACGCTACCAGGTACAAATACAATTCCATTCTTAATTGATTCTTCCAATAATTTACCATCTGAAATATTCGGTTTCAATTTACACCACAAATGTAAGCCTCCTGCTGGTACTGTGTATTCAATTAGACCAGAAAGCTCCTTCTCTAGAGAGTTGATGAGTAAATCCCGTTTAAATTGAAGCTGGATACGCAATCGTTCCAAATGAGGAGCAAAGTAAGATGACTGTAAAAACTGGCCCGCAATCTGCTGTGGAATGATGCTTAATCCAAAATCCATCTGTTGTCTAGCGTCGGCTAGCCGTTCCACAATAGAACGAGGCGCTACCATCCAGCCTATCCGTAAGCCGGAAGCTGCGATCTTGGAGAATGAGCCAATATATAGAACAGAACCCATAGTATCCATTGATTTCAGAGGCAAAGGAGGGACGCCTTCATAAGAAGTTAAGCTATATGGATCATCTTCCACAACAGGAAGTCCTAGTTCACAAATGACATCAAGCAGATGCTTACGCCTTTCATCGCTTAGTAATGTTCCAGTTGGGTTCTGATAATTTGGATTCAAGAACACCATCTTAATGCGATGTTTTTTGTATAAATAACGTAACCCAAATAGGATGTATACGCGTTTGTACTCATTAACTCCGCGATTTCATCTGTCGGAGCTAAATCAGCCGATAGTTCACCGCTTGCAAAATCGATCAGTGATGGATTCTGAGTTAATGCTTCGCGGATCCTCCGCAGAAAAGGTAGGTTAGGTAGAAAATTTCCTCCTTCGGCAAATCGACTCCAGTTCGGAGTATGCTTCGGAGTTGCCCCCCATTTGGATGTACTCACCCGAGTTCCACTGCCACTACGGCTTTCGATAATTCCCATGGACCGAAGTTCCGCGAATGCCGAAATGACGGTGCTGCGGTTCACATCAAATTGTTCAGCTAGTTTCCGTTCAGAGGGCAGTAAACTCCCCGGGGGAAACTCTCCAAATGAAATTCTTTGCTCGAGATGGTCGGCAATTTGCTCGTATAGAGCTTTTTTACTAGTACGATCAGGTTTCCACATCTTAAATCCCCTTGAATATTCATATTCATTCAAATCAGCCAAACTTTAAATTTTATCATACCATTTATCTAAGAGAAATAACCGATGTTTTCCACTTTATCATTTAGTATTCTGTGAACATGGTGGGGTTCTCGCCCTTTTAATTGGATGGTTAAATACTTAGAAGGTGACTAGTGGATGGCATAAAAAACTTATTGATTGGTTGGTTACATTCGTTCTCTTCAATTTTATGATATTCATAAGTGTTTTACGATTGATGTCATAAACCGTGGAAAGGAGTTGGACCAGTTGGCAGCTTTGATATCTTTTATTATGCTTTGTACTGCGCTTGTAGCAAGCCCTTTGCTTGTTGCTATAGGC
>NZ_JBFTQB010000906.1:0-2589 GCF_056398785.1 Paenibacillus sp. 01T422
GGGTATATTAAGCCTGGCTGTTATCTTATCAGTGTTAAGTGAGTGGGAGTAGGGCTAGTTTTTTTGGTAACATGATTAATTAGATTGAGTAGAGTACATCTCCATCTTTTTAAGATCAATGATCATTTCACCGCTTTTCAATAGATCGAGACCAATCAATCCATTAATATGATTAATCTCTTCATGAAAAACACCAAAATCAAGAGGTATATCTTTTAGAACAAATGAGCCTAATTGGATGTGATCGACACGTTTTTGAAATGAATACTCGTCTCCGCCGATACCAAAGCTTCGTACAACCTTGTCCCCATTTTCAAATTTAATTCCGATCTGTGACACGATATCTGAGGATAGAAGTGTATGCGCGGCACCGGTATCTATGACTAAATTATCGATTGTTATAGAGTTTCCTTTATAACAAAGCACTATTGATGTTTGGAGTAAATGGTCAATTAGGTAAATTCGCATCTTATCGGCCTCTGTAGAAGGCACTTTTTCTGAGTTCTATAGTGATCTGATCTTGACCTGTATGATAAACAATATTATTTTGTCTGCACTGTAAAAGTTCTTTAGTTGCATCATCTGGATCTGCAATAGCTTTAATCAAAGCAACTTCATCAACGTATTGAATGTTTTCTTCAGTATGGGAATTCAAAATTTCGAGAAGGACGTACTGATCAGGATAAATATTGCGAACTTCCTGCCATTGCATAGTAATCACACCTCCGTTTGTTGATAACCTTCTTAATTATATCATACTATTGATTTTTCCTTCAGATTATGAAGGTAATTATAAATCATCCGTTTGGAAACATTATTAATCTTCCAAATTATTAATCACTTATAATCATATTGAGCAATATTGTAACTGGCCATTTCAGTCATTGATTTGCATGAATGGTGAGGCTAAATAAGCTCAAAGGGCTAATGGATTAGCAGGGTCTTCAAAACCTTTCAAAATGAGAGGTTTTTTTGTTTTTTCTGCTGAAAAGAATGTATCCCGACGATACTTTCAATATTAACTCTAGTATGTTAACGTAGAAAACAGATGTCTATGTAGGAAATATATGTATTTGAGTCATGCGGATGATATCCAAAACTAAATAATCTTTGAGGTGACAACATGAAGAATGTGCTCGCTATTTTGTTGTTAGGTTCTCTTCTTGCTATTAGTGGAACATTGGCCTACAACCTGTATGGGAAAATCACGGCCCAGCCTGTCTACGTAAGGTCTGAACCATCTAGCTCCACACCACTTGGTCAGAACGCTCCTCCTGTCCTTGCCAATGAAACAGTACCGGGCAGCGCCTCCAAGGATGGAGCGAATGGAGCGGCGACTGCCAGCATGCCAGCGACTGCATCGTCAGTGCCTGCCAAAGCGGATAAGCCTAGCGCTGCTGTGAAAGAAACGACGGTCAAAATGTCCGATATAACATACAAATACATAGGTGAAGTAGTAAATGGTGTGGCGCATGGACAAGGGGCAGCGTATTACCCGAACGGACAAAAGCGTTATGAAGGCGAATTCGTAAATGGAAAAATAACATTGGCCGGTAAAACGTTTTTCGAAGACGGGAAACTGCGCTCAGAAGGAAAAAAAGTCAATGGAGTCATACAGGACATAGGTTACAACGAGGATGGCAGCTTATATTCGGAAATGACACGTCCGGAGAGTAATAAATTGGGTGATGCCAAAATTTATGCGCCCGAAGGTTATCTGCAATACGCTGGGCAGGTTACCTCGGATTCGGTCATTCCTGAGGGAACGGGAACTGAATATCATTCGAATGGAAAAACAAGGTATACAGGAACGTTCAAGAACGGTAAATACAACGGAACGGGTACATTTATTACCGATGATGAGCGGGATAAATATGTAGGCCAGTTCGCATCTGGAGTCATGTCAGGGAAAGGCAAGTTCTACGAATATGGAACACTTTATTATGACGGAGAGCATCAGGATGGTATTTATCAGGGGAAAGGCAAATTTTATATGAATGGCGCGATTGCCTACGACGGCGATTTCGTGAATGGAAATGCCAACGGAACCGGCAAGATGTACGATAACGGCAAGCTTGCTTATGAAGGAGAAGTTGTAGAAAATATACCAACAGGCAATGGAACAAGCTACGTGGGAAGCACCAACCTGAAGATTAGTATCACGATACGGAATCCTGGCGTACAGCAGTCCTCCGGTGTATCTTCCTTTAATATGCCTCAGGGAGTGCGCATTCCGACAAAGGGCGATATACTGAAGTAAGTTCTTAAGTGATCTAATCATACAGATTAATGTCGGAGACTCCATGAAAGAGGGAGGAGCGCATGGTGGGTTATGATTAGTTTAATCCCTATTGTTCGATCCAATATTCTTCCCGTAGTTAACTGCCTGGATAGTTAGCCCAATGAGAACAAATATGGCCCAATCCTAAGCTATTTGTATAACGGATTATCCTAATTACGACCATCAGAAAATATTTAATCTATAAAATTAAAAGAGCAACCTCGAAAAATTCGATGTTGCTCTTTTTTGTGTCATTTGTTTATATACTGGAAATTGTATATGAAATAATTAATTACCTTATTTATAAT
>NZ_JBFTQB010000907.1:0-2586 GCF_056398785.1 Paenibacillus sp. 01T422
GTACACGATCAAGAAGCTGGAAAGCAAGCTTGCTGGCAATCCATTAATCGCGAAAATTCGCGGTATCGGGCTTTTGATCGGAATTGAGTGCACGCAGCCTGCAGGTGAAATGATTAGTGAGATTCATAAAAGAGGCGTGCTCGTTATTCCTGCTGGGCCGAACGTTATTCGTTTAGTGCCAGCCTTAAATATACCGCAAGAAGATTTGGATCAAGGGCTGGATGTACTGTGCGCTGTCCTTGCAGAGAAAGCATCGACGATCAGCAGCATCTAGCGAAGTAACAGGAGAGAGGTTGAAACGAAATGACTACTACCTTACAAGAAGAAATGGCTGCCCAATTGAAGGGCAAAGATTTCCTTGCTTTGGCTGACTATACACCAGAAGAAATCGAATACTTGATTCATTACGGGATTGAGCTTAAGCGTAAGCAAAAGGCTAGAGAGCCTCATGCAGTGCTTGCCGGCAAGACACTCGGGATGATTTTTGAGAAATCCTCGACTCGCACGCGTGTTTCCTTTGAAGTGGGGATGTACCAACTGGGAGGTCAGGCTTTATTTTTGAGCAAAAACGACCTGCAGCTTGGACGCGGTGAAACGGTATGGGATACAGCAC
Organism: Paenibacillus sp. 01T422; assembly: GCF_056398785.1. NCBI lineage: Bacteria > Bacillati > Bacillota > Bacilli > Caryophanales > Paenibacillaceae > Paenibacillus > Paenibacillus sp. 01T422. The sequence goes on from NZ_JBFTQB010000907.1 coordinate 614, forward strand.
AAACGCTGTCCCGTTATCTTGATGGTATTATGATTCGTACTTATGAACACCGTAAGGTGATTGATCTTGCGCGTGGAGCGACGGTTCCGGTTATCAACGGACTGACAGATTATGCGCATCCTTGCCAGGTTATGGCCGATTATCAGACTGTTCTTGAGAAAAAAGGCCGTCTAAAAGGCATTAAAGTAGCCTACATTGGGGATGGCAACAACATGGTTCATTCCTTAATGGTAGGTGCAAGCAAGTTAGGGATGGACTTCGCGATTGCTTCGCCTGAGGGCTATGATCCTGACCAGGAAGTTATTCAGAATTCCAAGGAGAATGCTGCGCATTACGGCGGCAGCGTGCTTCTGACCCGGGACCCTCGCGAAGCGATTGAGAATGCGGACATCGTCTACACGGATGTATGGGCGAGCATGGGCTTCGAGGCTGAGCAGCAGCAGCGGGAGATTGCGTTCAAAAACTATCAAATCAACGAAGATCTTGTGAAATATGCGAAATCGGATTACTTGTTCATGCACTGCTTGCCTGCACATCGCGGGGAAGAAGTGAGCGAGGGCGTCATTGACGGCGCGCATTCCATTATTTTCGACCAAGCAGAGAATCGTCTTCATGCGCAAAAGGCTATTATGGCCGCGACCATGATATAATAAATAGATTTAGGAAACGGAGAGATTAGTAGACATGGCTAAGGAAAAAATCGTACTCGCTTATTCCGGCGGACTGGATACATCGGTTATTTTGAAATGGCTCAAGGAGACTTACGACGCCGAAATTATTGCTTTTACAGCGGATATTGGGCAAAAAGATGAGTTGGACGGTCTAGAGGAAAAAGCGCTCCAAACGGGCGCATCCAAAATCTACATCGACGACCTGCGTGACGAGTTCGCGAAGGATTTCATCAACCCGATGTTCCAAGCAGCGGCTTTGTATGAAGGGCAATACCTGCTCGGCACGAGTATTGCGCGTCCTTTGATCGCGAAGCGCATGGTTGAAATCGCTCGCGCTGAAGGCGCTACGGCGATTGCGCATGGCGCAACCGGCAAAGGGAACGACCAAGTGCGCTTCGAGCTAACAGCTGCGGCGCTGGCGCCTGAGCTGTCTGTTATCGCGCCTTGGCGTTTGGAAGAGTTCCGCGAGCAGTTCCCAGGCCGCGCGGAAATGATCGCATATGCCGAGAAACATGGCATTCCGGTAACAGCATCCGCTGCGAAGCCGTATTCGACGGACCGCAACCTGCTGCACATCTCTTTTGAGAGCGGCATGTTGGAAGATCCTTGGTTCGATGCAGCAGCTGACGACAACAAAGGGATGTACGTCCTGAGCGTTGCTCCAGAAGACGCGCCAGATCAAGCTGAATACATGGAGCTTGAGTTCGACAAAGGCGACTGCGTAGCCATCAACGGCGCGAAACTGACGCCACTTCAAGTGATGGAAACATTGAATGAAATCGGCGGCAAGCATGGTATTGGCCGTGTAGATATGGTTGAGAACCGTTTCGTCGGCATGAAGAGCCGCGGCGTGTACGAAACTCCAGGCGGTACAATCTTGTTTACAGCTCACCGCAAAATGGAATCCTTGACGATGGACCGCGACGTTATGCACCTTCGTGATTCCTTGATCTCCAAATATGCAAGTCTTGTATACAATGGCTTCTGGTTCGCTCCTGAGCGGTTGGCGATTCAAGCGCTTGTTGCAGAAAGCCAAAAGAATGTATCCGGTACAGTTCGCTTGAAATTGTACAAAGGCAACGTGATCGGAGCTGGCGTGAAAAGTCCGGTATCCTTGTACAATCCGGATATTGCGACAATGGAAGCTGATCCGACGAAAGCTTACGATCAAGGCGATGCGACTGGTTTCATTCACTTGAATGCCCTTCGTTTGAAAGTATCTTCAGGTGTTGAGCAAAACGCTAAGAAGTAAATTAACATAGGCTGTGAAACCGGGCTTTCCCTCGTGGAAAGCCTTTGGGC
>NZ_JBFTQB010000908.1:0-3217 GCF_056398785.1 Paenibacillus sp. 01T422
TGCCTGAACAGCGTCACCGATCTTCTTATTCAAGGTTAAACCTACAGCGTAGTCAATCTGATCCTCTTTCTTGGCGCGCCCTGCCCCAAGCAGCATGGCGGCGATCCCGATTTGTTCGGCATCGATTTGATTCACATAGCCATCCTGCTCGGCTAGCACCTCATAATGATAACTCGCTGTCGGCAGCAGTTCTGGTTGATCCACCACCCTCGGATCTCCCCCCTGGCTCGCCACAAAGCGTTTGAACGTGTCTAGCGCCTTCCCGTTCATCACAATGTCGCGAACAGCCTCCTGCGCCACTTCAAAGCTCTCAAACACTCTGCCTAGCAGCGACATATAGGCTGCTACGGAAATCGCTACCTCGGTTAGCTCCTTATCGCCAGTACCGCGGAGCACTTCGATAGATTCGCGAATTTCGTTGGCATTCCCGATTTCGCGGCCAAGCGGCTGCTCCATATCGGTGATCATCGCAATCGTATTGCGATTCAATTTGACGCCGATATCGACCATCGTACGGGCAAGCACTCTTGCGTCTTCAACGGTTTTCATGAAGGCGCCCGATCCGATTTTCACATCAAGGACAATCGCATCGGCGCCTGAGGCAATCTTCTTACTCATGATGGAACTGGCAATCAGCGGGATGGAATCTACCGTCGCAGTTACGTCCCTCAGTGCGTACATCTTCTTATCGGCTGGAGCCAAGTTACCACTCTGGCCAACAATGGCAATTTTATTTGTATTAACTGCTGTAATAAAATCTTCCTTCGATAATTCAATTTGGAAGCCCGGAATCGATTCCAGCTTATCCACAGTTCCTCCTGTATGGCCGAGACCCCTGCCTGACATCTTGGCGACCGGTACTCCGAGGGAAGCGACGATTGGCCCCACAATCAGACTAATTTTGTCGCCTACTCCGCCAGTCGAGTGCTTATCTACTTTGATCCCGGCAATTTCCGAGAGATCAATCATTTCTCCCGATCCTGCCATAGCCATCGTTAGTGCAGAAATTTCCTCACTTATCATGCCATTGAAGAAAATTGCCATCAGCAGTGCTGACATTTGGTAATCCGGAATATCCCCTTTTGTGTAACCATTCACGATAAATGTGATTTCTTGTTCCGTTAGTACCTCACCGGACCGTTTCTTATGTATTAAGTCAACCATTCTCATTGTAGTTCCTCCTTCAATAATAAAAATCGAAAAAGGGAGCTGCTTGAGCCCCCCATTGTACTATTATTCTTTTTTTATTGTACAACTAATTTGGATTTCATTTTGGCATGACCTTCACCGCAAGGAAGTACGCATTCAATCTCATAAGTTCCCGGTTTGTCGAACGTAATTTCTTTTGAAGGGTTTTCTTTATCCAGCTTGACATCCAACCCTTTAATTTCGATTGCGTGTACGCCTTCTTTCAAAGACAAGGAAACTTTTGTAGGCTCGCCACTTTTGATCGTATAGTCCGCCGAGTCAAATTGCCAGTTAGATGCTGCAATCTTAAGCTGTTGAATTTTGCTGCCGGCTTCCTCTGCTGCTTTCGCCTCTTGGCGTTCAGAGATATCTTGAAAAAGGACTCCCAGCCCCAGTGCGCCCGCAAGTATAAATAACACAAAGAAAATCCACTTTTGCATGCATATCCCCCTCATAATGTGTTCACTTCATCTATTCTACCTAACATCCCGAGACAATCCCATACAGGTTTAGTGGCAAATCTTTGAATATTTTGTGACGGAATTGTGAATGAATCCTCGTAAAAAACATCCCCCTTATCGGGGGATATTAACCTTACTATTTCCCACGCGAAAGCAAATTACACACCGTTCAGTCTCTCCCGAATTTGGAAGCCGCCGGACCAAGTGGTTTAATTGTTGGACTGACATGCTCCATCACTTCCCCGGTACGGGTAACCTTAACTAGATCACTTATCCCAATTGCACATCACGTACAAATGCTTTGACCAAAGCGATGAACTTCGGTTTCGTCCGATTTGCAACCGCTACAACCTGCTCATGCGTCAGAGGCTCAAGCTCCTCGCCAACCGCCATGTCCGTAATACACGAAATGCCAAGCACTTTAAGTCCTGCATGACGTGCCGCGATGACTTCTCCCACGGTTGACATCCCGATGGCATCGCCACCGATACGGGCCAGCATCATCAATTCAGCCGGTGTACAGTAGGTAGGTCCTGTAATACCAGCGTAAACGCCCTCTTGAAGCTTCAGAGGCACGCCATCTTCTCCTACTACCGTTTGTGCCAGCTTATGCGCTAACGCCCTGTATTCGCGGCTATACGCTTCAGACATATCCGGAAAACGAACACCGAGCTCGCTATGGTTAGGTCCGATTAACGGATTGTCTCCCRTCATATTGAGATGGTCGCTAATTACCATGAGATCGCCGGCTTTGAAACCGCGGTTCATACCGCCCGCCGCGTTCGTCATAACAACGGAGTGAACGCCGATCGCTTTCATCACATACACGGGGAAGACAACTTTTTTCATATCATAACCTTCGTAATAATGAAAACGCCCCTGCATCACGATGACTTGCTTGCCTTCAAGCGTCCCTGCGACAAAACGGCCTTCATGAAAATGCCGGAAGCCATATTGGAAATGCAAGAGAAGCCAAGTACCTCAATGCCAGCATGACGGGCTACGATAACTTCAGGCACAGTAGACATACCTACGGAGTCACCGCCCAGTGTACGGAACATACGGATCTCAGCAGGAGTTTCATAGTTAGGACCGAGAAGCCCAACATAAACACCTTCTTGCAGTTTAAAATCTTGCGATGCCGCTACGTCATGCGCCAATTTACGCAGACGTTTGCTGTACGCTTCCGACATATCCGGGAAACGAACACCTAGCGCAGCGTCATTGGGTCCGATTAATGGATTACGGTATGTCAAATTCAAGTGGTCGCTGATGACCATCAAATCGCCGACTTGATAAGACTCGTTAATGCCTCCAGCAGCATTCGTTACGATCAACGTTTCCACACCAAGCTCTTTCATCACGCGAACAGGGAAAGAAACAGTTTCGGCGCCATACCCTTCATAGGCATGGAAGCGGCCTTTCATGACTAACACTTGCTTCCCTTTAATCGAACCCACGACTAATTCTCCCGCATGGCCTTCTACCGTAGAGACTGGAAAGTGCGGAATGCGCGAGTAGTCAACGACGATCGGCTGCTCAATTAAGTCGGCTAGTACGCCTAGCCC
>NZ_JBFTQB010000909.1:0-2585 GCF_056398785.1 Paenibacillus sp. 01T422
CATCATTGGTATCGCCTTTTCTTCCATATTTAGTGTTCGACTTTACAACCCGATCAAAAATATTAGAGATATTTTACAAAAAACAGAACGAATAGAGGAAGAAAATCAAGAGACTCCACGCAGCGGTGAACTTCAAAGGATTGGAAATAGCGTCAGTCAATTGATACAGCAGCATAAGGATGCAAATATTAAAATCCATACCTTTTCAGAGGAAATTCTCGAGCAGTTTTTTACGAATTTAATTAAAGGGGTTCGAGGGGGGCAGCCTTACGCTGTTAACCAGATACTGAAAGAAATTGATTTCCATACAGGCAGCTATTTGTGCTGCTGCTTTGTGTTTATGTTCAGGGATAAATTCTATCATGACATTCTGGAAGCAGATCGCTTATTAATTTTCGAAAAGATGAAAAATGTGCTTTGGGGAATTATGAAAAAGTATGTGAATTGTTATTTGGTGGAATATGAGCCTTACTTATATGTTTGCATGGTGAATTTGAAAAGTGAGGCGGATCGTGGACAACTAGAACAGGCTTTAGAGATGATTAAAATGACGTTTGCTTACGACACCATGTATTGCGAATTAGTTATTGGTTTAGGAAAGACATATGACAAGATTGAAGACTATTCGAAATCCTATAGTGATGCCATTACGGCCATCGATAAGCGGACAGATTCATCCAAGACGGTAATCGTCGATGCCGCTCATTTGGATATCGATCAGAATTACTATTATTCATTCCTGGATGAGACCAAAATCGTAAATAAGCTGAAATCAGGGGACAGGGAAGGCTTAAGGGTAGAACTGGAAGGGATTATTGGATTGAATAAAGCAAGAGGGGTTTCTTATCACTTCCTAGGGGCTTTGCTGGTAGAGTTCTTCCATACAGGCAACCGCTATTTGACAGAAAAAGGACTTCGTATGAATGACTTCCTTGGGGCTAGTGAGCATGATTTCTTGAGTCAAAAGGAGATCTTGCCGACGGAGTTTGATGCCAGACTGAAAATGATTTTTGATTTTTACGACAAAATGATCACAGAAACGTTGTATAAAGCCGAAAGCAAATCAGGTACGGTCGTTTCCCTTATCACTGCTTATATTGAGAAGCATTATGAAAAGGATTTATACCTAGAGGTGATTGCCAACGAAATAGGGTTGTCCGCCAAATATGTGTCCAGGATGTTCAAAGAGACGACAGGGACTAATATTTCGGACTATATCAGCCTAATTCGGATTGCAAAAGCGAAAGAACTGTTGGCCCAGACGGATATGAAGATTAGTGATATCGCAGATCAGATCGGCATTTTCAGCCGTACAACCTTTTTGCGTTTATTCAAAAAACATGAAGGTATTTCGCCGAATGAATATCGACATGTACATGCCAATAAGCAGAAATAGGATGAAAGTGGACGATTTATGCATGGTGGAAGAATGAATCATGGAGATTCAAGTGGAATAATGGAACATCGCATACTGATTTGGTGCTTTTAAAGCGAGGCAGGTAACTTATACAATAAAAATGGCCAGAACAAATCCAGGTTACTGAGGGGGAACAACATGGATTTCAGAAACAGGAGATTGTTAACTGCCTGCTGTTCGCTGGTTGTAGTAGGGAGTTTAGTGGCAGGGTGTGATAGTTCACCTAATAGTACGGTCAAGACATCGGTGAGGGCTAGTTCTTCACCATCTGACAATCAGATGACGCTTTCATGGATGAGATATGAGCATTCTTCCCAAGCGCTAGATGCAAATTCGGTCGTTGTTCAAGAAATTCAAAAGAGAAAAAATGTGAAGCTGGAATTACAAAGTGTCCCACAAAGTAATTATGAGGATAAGAAGAAAACCTTGATTGCTACAAACTCTATACCCGATGTCATTATGGTTAATCAAAATGATCTTTCGGATTTTGCTGACTCCCACATTTTCCTGGATCTCACACCGTATTTGGATAAAATGCCGAATTTCCACAAGCTAATTGAGCAGAAACCTGAGATTAACAAGACAAAAGTCGATGGCAAGTTGTACGGATTTCCTTTAGTAACCAAATGGAGCGTTCAATCTGGTTTGCTCCCGATGATGCGGACAGATCTGTTAGCGAAGCTTAATTTACAAGCGCCAACAACGTACGAAGAGCTCTATCAGGTACTTAAGAAGTTTAAAGAAGCTTATCCAGCCTCTTATCCTTTCACAAGCCGTGCAGCGAATGGCAAAACAGGAACGGAAAATTTGATCAACCCTGTTGCTTTTGGTTTTGGGAGTGGCTACACGAATATTACCGGTACCAAGATTTATTATGAGCCCGTTACACAGCAATATAAATTTGGTCCATTTGCGCCCGAATTCAAAGAGGCTATTGCCTATCTTCATAAACTTTACAAAGAGAAACTGCTTGATCCTGATTATTCCGTAGCAACCTCACAAATCTGGCAGGAGAAATTAAGCTCAGGAAAATCTTTCTTTTTTCAAGATAACAACGGTTTCGGAGCTAATTTTAATAAAGCACTTCAAGCGAAAGAACCAGAAGCAAGGTTCGAATTGTTACCTGTTATAGCGAGTGATAGAGGAGTTTTACGCAATACCATTTATC
>NZ_JBFTQB010000910.1:0-2580 GCF_056398785.1 Paenibacillus sp. 01T422
GAGTTTTGTTTGCGCAGTGTTAACTCTATGTGAATTTTTGTTTAATTTAGTTGTTTAATGTGGTTTATTATGTGATATTATCAAAAAAATAATTGAAATAAAGACTTTTATGACGTATTATCGATTTGGACATCAAGAAATACAACATTTTCAAAGAAAAATAACACCTGCCATTTGTTTCCACCCCCGCAAATCGCGTGTGAAATTCTGGTAATATCTGTGTTTAACGCAAATATTCTTTGCAATATTGTTTTTTTGTTACGCGAACGATTATTTAGGAGGAATTTTAACGCTATGTATAAGAAGAAAGCTCTTATTTTCGATTTGGATAACACCTTGTTATGGGATGAGAGGAGCATTAACGAGTCGTTTCAGGCAACATGCACTGACGCAGCAAATCAATTAGCAATAAACGCCCAAGCGCTTGAGCATGCGGTTCGCGAAGCTGCCAGCCTGCTTTTTAAATCTTTGAACTTATACGAATGGTTGCATATGATTGATGTGACGGATCTAGAGGCTTTGTGGGGGAATTTCCATCTAGGGGAGCACCCAAACTTCCGCAGAATGCAAGAGCTAGCGCCTGCTTACAGAAGAGAATCCTGGACTCTTGGCCTGCAAATGTTAGGCATTCATAGCCCCGAGAGTGGTGCCAAATTCGCCGAACAATTCATGGAAGAAAGAAGAAACCGCCCTTTTGTTTATCACGATACCTTCAAAGTTCTTGAGGAATTGCACAGCCAATATGCTTTATTGCTGCTAACAAATGGCGCACCAGACATACAACAGGAGAAAATTGATAGTATTCCGGGTCTTGCGGACTTTTTCGATCATATCGTTATTTCTGGGACTTATGGGGCTGGCAAACCATCTCCTGCGATTTTCCATCACGCACTTGATCTGCTTCACCTCACTTCACATGAAGCCGTCATGATTGGAGATACATTAGCGACCGATATTAAGGGCGCTCATAACGCCGGGATCACCAATGTTTGGATCAACCGACATCGTGTGGCAGCGCCTTTCAGCCTTCAACCAACTTATGAAGTTCTTACCCTGTCCGAAATTCCACAGATTCTGCATGCCGTTCAACGGACTCAGCAGCACATTGTATAAATTTTTAGGACAACTGCAACCTTTTGGAACCGACTTCCGTTTGATGAAATGTCGACATAATTAATACTAGATTTCAAAAACCGGAAGGAGCTTTATAATATGAAAAAGAAACTAACTGTACTATTAACTTTGGCTGGGATCCTCGGAACAACGGCCGCAGTCGGAGCTGAAGATTTGGTAGAAAAGGTGACAGGCTACCTACAAAAGGATGTAAAAATTGTTGTCAAAGGACAAGACAGCGGTCTTACACCTGTTTACATCGATGGAAAAGCTTATCTCCCAGTGCGCGATGCTGCAACTCAGCTTGGATATACAGTAAAATATGATGAAGCTAACAAAGAGATCGAGCTTGATGAAGCGGCTGACCTGATGCGTGCAACCGGTGTAGTTGTAAGCGTACAGGCTAAAGAAGACGGTAGTGCCCGCATCGAGCTGCTCGGCAGCACATGGGTCATTTTAAACGTTGACAAAACCACTGTTATTAAAGGCCTAGACGGCAAAACATTAACTGCAGCCGATCTGAAAGCTGGCACTCAAATTGATGCCGAGTTCGGACCCGCTATGGCGATGAGCTACCCAGGTCAAGCGCAAGCAGTCAACGTTAACGTTTATGCAGACCGTTTGGTCAAAGAAGATACAATCAAAGAAGTGAAACATACAGATGACGGCTGGCAAGTTCAATTAGATGGTTTGGTCCTGAACGCAGGTAAAGAAACTCGCGTCATGACATCCCAAGGCGAATCCGTGAATTGGGAAGACCTGAAAGCTGGCACGAAAGTCAAAGCTTACTACGGACCAATGGAGACGAGAAGTCTTCCTCCTCAAAGCCCTGTGTACATGCTCGTAGTTCAGGCTCAATCGCCTGTAATTGGCACTCCGAAAATGTCGCCAGAGGCCGCACAGGAGTACCGCAACTTGGCATGGGCGCAAGTGAAAGAGCAAGTGTCCCATATTACAACGAAACAAGACGAAGCAGCTGTTCAAATCGTTTCCTCTAAAGAAGCAGGCGTGCTTGCTTCCACAGATGAGCAGAAGAAATTACTCGCAGACGTTCAAGCAGCGAACGGTAACTTCGTGACAGTTACCTACAACACAGACCAAGACGAGCTTCTTGGACCGTTGACAGCTGTGTTCGATTTCAACACAAAAGCTTTTGTTGGTTTCAATGCTAGAAGATAATTGATTTCCAAAAAGAGGCTGCCCTTAAGGTTTATTTACCTTATGGGACAGCCTCTTTCTATGTTCCAAGGTCCTACCACAAATACAAGTCATTCCCCTTCAACTTAAACACAGCCTCTATAAAATAATAATCTCCATAAATGATTGAGGTATGGCGTTCAGGATGGTGATACGCAGCTGAGCCATGCGTAAGTATGCAGTCATTCTCCGTCGTCCAGTCGGTTCGGGACGCATCCAAGGTTTGCAGCATCTTCAATGCTGCACGAAGATACATCGCCTGCTCATGCT
>NZ_JBFTQB010000911.1:0-2579 GCF_056398785.1 Paenibacillus sp. 01T422
ATGTTGGGCAGTTCCGCAAGGTGGTTATCGCCAATCGCGGGGAAATCGCCGTACGTATTATCCGAGCTTGCAAAGAGCTTGGCATTCAATCAGTGGCTGTTTATTCGGAAGCGGATCGCGACGCGCTGCATGTACAATTGGCTGATGAAGCCTATTGTATCGGTCCATTCGCTTCGAAGGACAGCTATCTTCGCTTCGACAACTTGATCAGTGTGGCGATGTTAACAGGAGCGGACGCTATCCATCCAGGTTATGGCTTCCTTGCCGAGAACGCAGATTTCGCTGAATTGTGTTCGAGCGTCAACATTAAGTTTATCGGGCCCTCCGCATCGGCCATTGCCAGAATGGGGGATAAGTCTTCAGCCAAACAGACGATGAAAGAGGCGCAAGTCCCTGTTATTCCTGGGTCGGATGGCATCGTYGATTCAACTGAGGAAGCGATCCGAATCGCAAGGGACATCGGTTATCCCGTCATTATTAAAGCGACTGCCGGCGGTGGAGGCAAGGGAATTCGCGTCGTCGACGACGAAGAGGAACTGGTCCGCCAGGTCACCGCTGCCAAGCAGGAGGCCCAGATGGCGTTCGGCAATGCGGGCGTGTATCTGGAGAAATTTTTGACCGGCATGAAGCATGTGGAGATTCAAATCATTGCAGATCATCACGGCAACGTGGTGCATTTGGGTGAAAGAGATTGTTCAATTCAGCGCAGACGCCAGAAGCTTGTAGAGGAATCCCCGTGCCCAACGTTGACTTCGGAAATACGAAGACTAATGGGTGAGGCGGCAGTGCGTGCTGCCAAGTCGGTCGACTATGTCGGGGCAGGGACATTGGAGTTTCTGCTAAGTGAGGACGGCAGCTTTTATTTCATGGAGATGAATACGAGAATTCAGGTGGAGCATCCCGTGACCGAAATGGTTACCGGCGTCGACATCGTGCAAGAAATGATACGTGTCTCGGAAGGAAATCAGCTCTCATTTCGGCAGGAAGATATCGAGATTCGAGGCTGCGCCATTGAGTGCAGGATTAATGCGGAAGATCCTGCACGGAATTTTATGCCATCGCCGGGAAAAATTCAATTTTATTTGCCGCCAGGTGGCTTTGGTGTTCGTGTCGATAGCGCTGTTTATGTTGATTACACCATCCCTCCGCACTATGATTCCATGATTGCCAAACTGATTGTATGGGGCAAGAATCGAGATGACGCTATCGCGAGGATGCAACGTGCGCTCGGTGAATTTTTTATTGAAGGCGTACGCACGACGATTCTTTTTCATCAGAGTCTTTTGCAGCATCCGGTATTTGTTGATGGGAGTTTTGATATCAAGTTTTTGGAAGAACACGATGTGAACACACCGAATGATGCGCCATAATCGTGATCGGGGGAGAGATTAGGTAAAGGGATCATCCAGTTGATCCCATTATCGTAATCTACGAAGGAGAATGAGGCTGCTAATCAAGATGGAGTGGTGCAGATATGGACGTATACGGATTGTATGGCAAAAGCGGCACGGGTAAGAGTTACAAGTCCAGCGAGATTATTGCTCGCTATCAAATCGATGCTGTGTTAGATGATGGTATTCTAATCATGGACAAACAGCGTGTAGCAGGGAAATCTGCCAAAAATGAACGCACCGCGTATGCGGCAACGAAAACAGCTATTTTTTTCACAGACTCCCATCGCTTGCAAGTATATAATTATATAATGAGATCCGGGATTAAGAAGATATTGGTGATCGGCACTTCGAAGAAAATGATAGAGAAGATCGTGCAGCGTCTGAATTTGCCGAATGCCATAGAATGGTTGTCTATTGAATCCTTCCAAACGGAGGAAGAGTTGAAGTTGGCTGGTGAACGTCGGCGTATCGGCTATCATGTGATTCCAATTGTTCCTGATGAGGTCGAGAAAACGTATATCGGCTGGTTTAGCAAGCAAATCATACATTTTGGCAAGCAGAGAGAAGAAGTTATTCTGGTGAAGCCGGCGTTCTCGAGAGATAAAATAACCATATACCCGCAATGCATACGGGATATCGTAGCGCTCTCGGCAGATTCAATGCTGCAGATTCATTCCGTACAAGCAGATAGAAATAAAGTATTCATTAAGTTATCTTTGCAGCGAGGGTGCTCGATCGAATCACTTCAAAATTGGAAGGAACATGTCACTGCCGTGTTGCTTTATTGCTTGAATATTTCATATGAAGTCAACATCGAGTGGGCAGCCATCCACAAGGAAAAAATAAACAAGCCTGAACACGCTAGAAGGAGATTGAATTAGCTTTGATAATAACGGAAGCAGGTTGTTCGGTGTATCCGATTATGGTTCCGACTCCACGCAGTTTGCGTACCTTTAACTTTTATTTATTACAGGAAGCAGGTTCGCTCACTTTGATTGATGCCGGGGTCAACTCAGAAGAATGCTGGAGGGCATTTCTGACAACGATGGCTGTAAATCGATTCGCCATTCAAGACCTGGATCGGATTATCCTCACACATAGTCATCAAGATCATATCGGTATTATCAATCGAATTACTTTCAATCATGACATTCCGATCTATGCCCATCATGAGTCGCTTCACAG
>NZ_JBFTQB010000912.1:0-2578 GCF_056398785.1 Paenibacillus sp. 01T422
CCAGGATGCTCCTCACGTTGCGGCCTTTGTTCGTCAGTGGTTCTTTTAACGTATTCATATGCTTACCTCCGTGTCCATAGGATGCAACTTCATCTGTTAACTACTTCGATACTTGCCTGCGTAAACCTGCATGCTATCTTAAAGGTTGTGCACTGATGAGTTGTTAGGTGGAAGTTGGCTGAATGGTGAATTGCGTGAGCGGAAAGTTGAAGGGTTGGTAAAGTAGCTAACATCCAGGGCTGACGGAGTTCAATCCGTCAGTCCTTCAAAGAGGGCCCGTCGCCCTTGCGACGGCCCTTCCATGGGAACTACAGTCCCCTATTCCCAGTGAATAAGCACATTTCCGCCGACATGGGGAACTACAGTCCGTTATTCTGCCGGTTTCAGCCGAAAAACGTGAATGTGTGAATAAGGGCCTGGAGTTCCGCTCAGAGAGGAAATAGCTCATTTTCCTCGAAATAGTGGACTCCAGTTCCCTCAAGAGAAACACTTAGCGGAATTCTCGCTGGGGTTGTAGAGAAACTTCTTAGCACAGTTCCCGCCGATGTTCTACCACTGCTGCCCCGCCGCACAGCCCAAAAAGGCATCCCCCGTCCAACGACGGAAGATGCCTTCAACAAAACCAACTATTTCACAAGCCCATGCGGATCAATCACGAATTTCCGCGAAACACCGCGATCAAATTCCTGGTACGCGCCAGGCGCTTCCTCCAAGGAAATTTTCGTCGCGTTCACCGCTTTCGCAATTTGCGCTCTGCCACTGAGGATGGCCATCATCAAGTCGCGATGGTATTTCATAACTGGCGTCTGGCCGGTGACGAACGTGTGAGATTTGGCCCAGCCGAGCCCAAACCGGATTTTTAGCGTGCCGATTTTGGAATCTTCGTCCACAGCACCAGGATCGCCGGTCACATACAGCCCCGGAATACCCAAGCTGCCACCCGCACGCGTAACCTCCATGATGGAGTTAAGCACAGTCGCCGGCGCCTCACCATGTGCCTTGCCATGTCCATGGGCTTCGAAGCCTACGCAGTCAACCGCGCAATCCACTTCCGGCGTGCCCAGAATTTGCGCGATCTGCTCCGCCAAATTAGCGTGCTCACGCAAATTGACGGTCTCGCAGCCGAAGCTTTTCGCTTGAGCCAGCCGCTCTGCGTTCAGATCACCAACAATAACGACCGCTGCGCCCAGCAGTTGTGCGGAATGCGCTGCYGCCAGTCCGACTGGACCTGCACCGGCAACGTACACGGTCGAGCCTGGACGTACACCGGCGCTAACTGCACCATGGTAACCCGTTGGGAAAATATCGGATAACATCGTTAAATCAAGAATTTTCTCCATCGCTTGGGCTTTGTCCGGAAATTTCAGCAATTGAAAATCAGCGTACGGTACCATGACGTACTCAGACTGACCGCCTACCCAACCGCCCATATCAACATAACCATAGGCCGATCCAGGACGATCCGGGTTCACATTCAGACATACATTCGTATGGCGCTCTTTGCAGTTGCGACAGCGTCCACAGGCAATATTGAACGGAACGGAGACCAGATCTCCTTTTTGGATAAACTCCACATCCCGACCAACTTCAATAACTTCTCCCGTGATTTCATGTCCCAAAATAAGTCCCGACGGCGCCGTCGTTCTTCCTCTGACCATGTGCTGGTCGCTGCCGCAAATGTTCGTCGTGACGACTTTAAGTATGACGCCATGCTCACATTTACGTCCCACATTTAACGGATTCACGCCTGGACCATCACGCAAAATAAGATCCGGATACGCTGTATCCCGAATTTCTACACTCCCTGGTTTGTTATAAACGACTGCTCTGTTTCCTGCCATCCTCGTATTCCTCCCAAATTGAAATGTCACTTTCGTTAATCGATCAACCGTGAATCATTCATCATTTTTAAGAAAGGGAAACGCTTCCAAGAATTTAAGATTATGTAGATCAAGCAGCCATTCCATCTATTTCCATTATATGAGACAGGCCCAATGAAGTATACAGCTTATCGCAACAAAGTTGTAACGACACTAGCACTTATCCCTTCTGTAGGCATTTACATGTCCTTAATCTACGGTTGAACAACCTTTAACCAATCACCAACACCTAGCGAAAGCTCCATTTCCCACTCGAAAAAACCTTTTGCCGGAATGACCTGCGCTGTCCCATTGCTTATAGCTTTCTCTAAAGAATCGTAGTAGCCGATGCTTGGCTCCAGCGCACACGTCACCCGATCATTGATCCTTCCTTCGTCGATCCAGATGCCGATATAGGGAACCTTGTCAGCCGGCACAGACATAATGAAATAATTACCGCTTTCTTCTTCATACAACCCCGACCATCCTGCCGTCACTTTCCCATCATAATAAAACTTGCGTGCATCTCCAGTTGCCACCGGTGTCAGCCTACAGACATCCTGCCATGAATAGGAAGCACCCAGTGTAAGCTTTTCCCCTCCAAAAACACACATCATACGCTCCATAGAATCGGGGAGTAGAAGGCGTGTCCGTTCTGTAATCGCAAACTGCGGATGCGGTACCCACAGGAAGGGGATCGGTTTATCACCCTCATTCTC
>NZ_JBFTQB010000913.1:0-2575 GCF_056398785.1 Paenibacillus sp. 01T422
TTTTCCAGTCCTCGATGGCTTTATCGAATCCGGCTTTATCAAGGCTGCCGTAAATGTATTTGTTCGTTGCATCCTTGATAACATCTTGGAGCTGAACGCCTTTTTCTAAGTTTGTTTTGGAATCAAGCGCTGCTACTGGGTCTTGCACGGCGAACTTCAGATTCGCGATTTTCAGCTCATCCGCTTTGCCTTGAGCAGGAATGGTTGGAATGCCGAGCAATCTACCTGACGTATCTTCATCACCGATTGCAGCGTCTGTGAATGGCTTCACTTCGCGTGTCCATTTCTCTTCATCCAGCTTTTTCGCTTTGCCGTCCACTACACTGTAGTTGGCATCTTTGATACCCCAATTTGCCAAGTTCGCAACTTCAGGTGTCATCATTTTGTCGAAGAAAGACAATACTTTTCTTAGTTCAGCTTCATTTTTGATAGCGGATTTAGGGAATAGCACCACGTTCGCATAGCCCGGAAGCGCCCATGCAGCGAACTTGCCGTCAGGTCCTGCAACCATGCTGTGTACGTCTACGACGGCTGTTGGCACGTTTTTGACCAGATCTTTGTTCAGGGACGAAACATCTGTCATAGCTCCGATGTACATACCTGCTGTACCGTTCGTGAACAGCTTTTGTTGATCGGTTTTACTTGTTGCTGCGAAGTCTTTATTCATCAGGCCTTCGTCGCGCAGCTTTTTGAAATAATCCATCGACTTCACATATTCAGGGAACGTGAACTCCGGCTGCAGCTTGCCGTCTTTCACGCCCCAGTTGTTCGGAACGCCTAACCAGGTCGCTGCTGTTTTGAAGGCGCCGTAGATGAGATCGTTACGATCTGTTAGGCCGATGGTGTCTTTTTTGCCGTTGCCGTCAGGGTCATTCTCTGTAAATGCCTTCGCCATCGCGTACAGCTCATCCATATTTGCCGGCGGCTTCAAGCCCAGCTTATCGGCCCAGTCTTTACGGTAAATGAGGCCTTGACGGGCGATATCTACGCCACGGTATAACGTGTACAGCTTGCCATCTACCTTTGTATTGTCATTCGTTGTGGATTTCAGCTTGCTCAGGTTCGGGAAGTCTTTGAGCAGCGGACCGATTTCCCAGAACTGGCCGTCACGGATTGCGGATTTCATTTGAATGAAAGTCGCTTGGTTTTTCAAGTACGTTACTTGCGGCAGTGCGCCAGTCGCGAACGTTGTGTTTAGCTTCTCCTCGTACGTATCAGCCGGGAAGAATTGATAGGTCAGCTTCGTGTTCGTCAGCTTCTCTAGTTCTTTAATGATCGTATCTGGTGGCGTTTGCGCTGTGTTCAGTGGCGCCATAATGGTGATCGATGCGGGTGTTGTATCAGCCGTTGCTTGTGGTGGTGCTGTTGTACCGGCTGCTGCCGTCGTAGCTGCAGGAGTTGCCTTGCCTCYGTCTGAGCAAGCTGCAAGTGCAAAGCTGGATACAAGCAGAATGCCGAGCGGAATCGAGACTAAATTTCTCTTCATATTTGTTAGACCTCCGTGAATTGTTTGTTTGCTACAAGTTCCACGTTACAAGGTCTTATGTAGGTACCGAAATAATCATTTACTCATTTAGACCTAGTTCATCTAGGGATGTGAGATGATGATTATTGGGGAGGGAGATGATTATTGGCGATAGGTGTGGGATAGGGCGTATCAAATCCTGTTCGAGCATTCACATCCTCAGCCTAGGGCTAGATGGATGTAGAATGGAGAATCCGGTTGGTACGAAGGATTGGGGGGATGCAGGTGGTGTGTGAGAGTAGCTGACTGGAGTGAATTTGGTCGGGCTGGATATGATGGATCTAGGTGGATGTGGGGGCGCGTGAGTGATGCGGGGGTTGAGTAGCTGGATGGTCAGAATCTGGTTGGTACAACGGATTGAGGTGGATGTGGGAGCACGTGAGTGATGCGGGRKTTGAGTAGCTGGATGGTCAGAATCTGGTTGGTACAACGGATTGAGGTGGATGCGGGGCGCGGGRGTGATGCGGTTGGGGTGTGAGAGTAGCTGATTAGAGTGAGTTGAGTCGGGCTGGATATGACGGATCTAGGTGGATGYGGGGGCGCGTGAGTGATGCGGGGTTTGAGTAGCTGGATGGTCAGAATCTGGTTGGTACAACGGATTGAGGTGGATCCGGGGGCTGAGGCGAACGAGATTGAATATGGAGGGAAGACGGACATTTGTTGAAAACAAATCCTGTAAAAAGTGCAGCAAATTCGGCGAAAATCAATGATCTTGCCCCCAATCATGCAAAAAGTGCAGCTAAATTGGTGATTTCCACCTATTTTAGGTAAAAAGCAATGAATTACATGTACTTTTTACATGTTTATCTCTAGAAACGAGCAAGACTAGATAATTTGCTGCACTTTTTGCAGTTTGTAGGGTTAGATGAGATACGATTGACGCGAGAGGAACTCTCACGTCGACGTTAAGCTTGTTTAACARCGTTAACTTCTACCGAGGGCCCGTTCCCCATACTTTAACGTCGAAAAACAACGTTAYAGCARGGCTTTGATCGTGAGCGGGGCCCTCACGTCGGCGTTAAGCGTGTTTAACAGCGTTAACTTCTACCG
>NZ_JBFTQB010000914.1:0-2570 GCF_056398785.1 Paenibacillus sp. 01T422
GCTTTCATCTGAGCAGCTTTATCTCTGTCATAGTTGACCAATTTTACATCCTCAATCTTGATCATGCCTTCTGGTGGTGCTACATCTTTTCTTACTGAGTAACGATTAGATATCTTCGTATTCATTTCCCCAACCGGTTTAGTTAACAACCAGTCCACGAATTTCTTCGCATTCTCTGTATTCGCTCCACCTTTAACAACACCAACACCGCCGATTTCAAAAGCCGTTTGCTCAGGAACGATAACTTTAATTGGGTAACCCTTTTGAGCCGATTTCACGATATCATGCGCCCATGACATGCCAGCTACGAACTCGCCTGTCGCAGTAAGCGTAATTCCGTCTCCTGCTGCTGGTGTATAGTGATGAACATTGGCATTAAGCTTTTTCAAGTAATCCCAACCCTTTTCTTCTCCCAAACGGAACAACTGGTCAGCTATGAAGATATAACCGCCGCCCGCTGTCGCAGGATTGGATGTAAGGAATAGGCCTTTGTAGTTAGGGTCAAGCAGATCGTCCCATGTTGCTGGCTCTTTAACACCTTTTGGAGCAAGCTCTTTTTGGAATCTATCTTTGTTCAGAACGATACCGAGAACGCCCATATACCAACCTTGCCAGTAGCCCTTCGGATCATTGAAACGGGACTCAATATCCTTGGTATTAGGGGACGTGTACTTTTCAAGCAAGCCTTGCTGAGCAAGTGGCTCATAGAACTCGACCGATCCACCTACGAAGATATCCGCTTTAGGCGTAGCCTTCTCAGCTTGAATGCGCGTACTAGCTTCACCAGCACCACTTAAACGCAAGTATTCAATCTCAATGCCCGTATCTTCTTTGAACTTCTTTTGAATTTGTACGATGTCATCTTCGTTTAATGCTGCGTAAACAACCAATTTCTTCGACTCCGGTGCTTTCGTTGCCTTCGCAGGCTCACTGCTTGTCGTGCTGGCTGGCGTTGATGTTGGTGCACTGGCTGTCTTGCTTGCACCAGCTCCACACCCCGTTAATACCGTGGTTAACATGAATGAAGCTGCTAATAACAAACTTACAGTACGTGCTTTCGGTTTCAGAAACATTGCCCATCCTCCTAGATGTATTCTCTTTAGAATATTTGGTTGAATCTTCTTGCTCCTAAGCTAACGCTATTGCGCAGTTACGGTTGCTGAAACCTTCGCTTGTCCATTACTTGTCAGTGCATCTGTCCAAGATTTGGTGGTCCCAGGCGCTACAATCGCTGATACAAATCCCATATCGTCATCACCAGAAGTGCCATCTGAATCGTAGACATGGATTTCAACATTGCTATTTGATGGTTTCGCTACATAGACGGTATTGTAGTTTTCTGAGAAGTTAGGACCGAATTCAGCATCATTAGCACCAAAAGCTATATTGTAAACTTGATTTTTAGGAGCATCATTTTTCTTCCAGAACCTAGCATCCGTCTGCCCTTGATTGTTGACATAGGCTTTAATGAATATATCGCTTTTATTCCCGAACGGATCGCGATCTTCAAGACTCTGGGCATTCTGGAGAACTATTTTATGAGAGTAGTAAGGATTGAACACATAGGTATGCGAGAAATTACCAAGACCATTCAGGTGCACATCGACTTGGTGAGCCGGATCCGACCAGTTCATCCCCTGTAAAGCAGGGCCGTCATCGCTATCGTCCCATCCCCACGGCGCATTCGCCGAGTTAGCCGTGTTGTTGTCGCCTGCAATTGTCCCCCAAGAAGCGAAAATATTAGGGTCATTCCGGCGGTTCCACAGATCTCCCCACTCAATCAAGGCGTAGCTGTAATGGTTCGTATAGCTGCCTGATGTATTCGTTGGAAACTGCGCTACACCCGTGTAATCGTAGACAATACCATCTCCACCTGGCGCGCTTGATCCGTCGTAGGCTTTGACGCCATGCCCACCGCTAGGACTCTGTCCATTCGCCTGACAAAACACCATGGGATGACTTCCATTGAAGAGAACGCCACCATCCACGTTATCAGAACCAGCGGTAATGTTAGGATCATTCGTGTAATCGTACCATTGGTTATGCGCCATGGTTTCCATCAGCTGGAACGACCCGTAGTTGGATCCATCCTTCTTGATGACAAGGAATAGACCTTCAAGGTCATTTTCATGGGCGTCAAGCGGTCTAGTGTAAGCATCGTCTCTTGCATGGAACAAGTCGTATTCAATAAAGTAATGCGTTGTCGTTTCGGACACTTTATAGTAGACATACCCATTCTCATTGTAATTGGAGAGATTATCCCAGTTATTCCTAGCCAAATAATCTCCGTCATAGTTGAAGTTGGTAATGAAATCTGCCCTTACATCAAGATCAGCATTCACATCCTGGTAAACCTGAGGCGCCCAGTGGGCTGCCAGTTCTGAATAACTTGCAGCATGAGTGGTGCTCGCATTAGTGAAGAAAGGAATCGCCAAAGTTACTATCGTCATTAGACTTAACACTGTTTTCCTCATTTAAATTGCCCCTCCGTGAAATCAAATTATTTTCAATTCAAAATCATTCACCCTGATTGTAGCAAGTCCTCCTTCCTTCCTCGTTGCGTTTCATGC
>NZ_JBFTQB010000915.1:0-2565 GCF_056398785.1 Paenibacillus sp. 01T422
AGCGTGTAGAGTTCCATCTACATACCACGATGAGCACGATGGATGCTTTAACTCCTATTGATCAATATGTGAAAATGGCTGCAAAATGGGGTCATAAAGCCATTGCAGTTACGGACCACAGCAATATTCAATGTTTTCCTGATGCGGGTAAAGCAGCCAAGAAACATGGGATTAAAGTGATTTATGGCCTCGAAGCTAATGTAGTGAACGACTCTGTGCCAATCGTCATGAATAGCAGGGATATCGACTTGAAGCAAGCGACATATGTTATTTTCGACGTTGAGACAACAGGTCTATCTGTCATAAATAACCGAATCATCGAGCTTGCCGGCGTTAAGATGCAGGATGGCAAGGAAATTGATCGTTTTGCAACGTTCATTAATCCGCATGAGAAAATCCCTTATAATATTCAACAATTAACGAATATTACAGATGATATGGTTGTTGGAGCGCCTGATATTGAAGATGAGCTTCCTAAGTTTGTAGAATTTATCGGCGATTCCGTCCTTGTAGCACATAACGCACGATTTGATATGGGTTTCCTACAAGCTAATTTGAAGCGAATGGGATTGCCAGACGTTACTAACTCAGTATTAGATACATTGGAACTGGCCAGATTCTTGTTCCCGTCCATGAAGAATCACAGATTGAACACCTTATCCGATAAATTTAAGGTTGGCTTGGATAACCATCACCGTGCGATTGATGACTCCATTGCATTGGGATTTGTGCTCTATCATTTAATTAATGAGGCTAATGATCGACAAATAACGAGTCTCGCTAAGCTAAACGATTACGTTGGTAAAGATTTGTCGAATCAACGACCATTCCATTGCTGTATCTATGCACTTAATGCGATTGGCAAAAAGAACTTATTTAAACTTATCTCTTTATCCCATACGACCTACTTGCAAAGAGGCGCTACGATACCGAAGAGCGTGTTAGTCGAATTTAGAGAAGGGCTTCTCATTACATCCGGCTGTGAAAAAGGGGAGTTCTTTGAGGCTGTACTTAACAAAACGATTGAAGAAGCTGAACAAGTTTCAGAGTTCTATGATATTTTGGAAATCCAGCCGGTAAGCTACAATATGCATTTGGTTGAAAAAGGACTTGTTGGCAGTGTTGAGGATCTTGAGAATGCTGTACGCCGCGTTTGTGAAATTGGTTATAAAACAGGCAAACCGGTTATTGCGACAGGAAATGTTCATTACTTGCATCCTAGAGAGAAAGTATGCCGTGACATCACCATTAACGGGATTACAGGCTTTAGTCCGCTTAAGTCGATGAAGAAACCAGATGCTCACTTCCGTACCACGAAAGAAATGCTGGCAGAGTTTAAATTTCTGGGTGAAGAGAAGGCCATGGAAGTTGTTGTGCGCAGCACGAATGAACTGGCTGATCGGTTCGAAGCGATTGAGCTCTTCCCTGATAAGCTGTTCACGCCAATTATTGAGGGCGCAGACGATGAAATTCGTAGCACCTGCTACGCTACAGCGAAAAATATCTACGGCGATGAGCTCCCGGAGGTTATCGTGGCGAGGTTGGAAAAAGAGCTTGTTCCAATCATTAAATTCGGTTTCTCTGCGAACTATTTGATCTCCGAACGATTGGTTAAAAAGTCTAATAAAGATGGCTACCTTGTAGGTTCAAGGGGATCTGTCGGATCTTCCGTAGTAGCTATGATGCTTGGTATTTCTGAGGTTAATCCGCTGCCTCCACATTATATTTGCGCTTCTTGCCAGCACAGTGAATGGTTTCTGGACGGTAGTGTTCCGAGTGGATTCGATCTCCCGAACAAGGCATGCCCGAATTGTGGCGGAAACCTTAAAGGAGACGGACATGATATTCCCTTTGAAACATTCCTGGGCTTTAAAGGGGATAAGGTTCCCGATATCGATTTGAACTTTTCTGGTGAATATCAACCGATTGCCCATAATTACACGAAAGAAATTTTCGGTGAGAAATGTGTTTTTCGTGCGGGTACCATTGGTACAGTTGCGGAGAAGACGGCTTTCGGCTTCGTGAAGAAATATGAAGAAGAGCAAGGCCAGAAATGGCGGGGCGCTGAGTTGAATCGGTTAGCTGCTGGTTGTACTGGAGTTAAGCGTAGTACGGGGCAGCATCCTGGGGGTATTGTTGTAGTCCCTGATTATATGGAAGTTGATGATATTACACCTGTTCAATTTCCTGCAGATGATAAGAATTCTGAGTGGAAAACAACCCATTTTGACTATCACGCATTTGATGCCAATTTGCTCAAACTAGATATTCTGGGACACGACGATCCGACGATGATGAGGATGCTGCAGGATTTAACGGGGATTGATCCAACAACGATTCCAATGAATGATCCTAAAGCCATGAGTATTTTTAACTCAACACAAGCAATTAATGTAACTCCAGACCAAATTCGTTCTCCGGTTGCTACATATGGCGTTCCAGAAATGGGAACGAAATTCGTACGTCAGATGCTTCAGGAAACCCAACCGAGTTCGTTTGCCGACTTACTGCAAATTTCTGGGTTGTCTCACGGAACGGGTGTTTGGTTAGGTAACGCTCAAGAAC
>NZ_JBFTQB010000916.1:0-2565 GCF_056398785.1 Paenibacillus sp. 01T422
GCTGTCGTCGTTGACAGAGTCGAGGTAGCATCCGAGATTGCACCAGCACTTGAAGGAGCACTGAAATTTGCGGCTGCAGGTGAAGGGAAAACGAAAGTAACTTACGATACTCCGTCAGATAGCGGCATTGGTGCGATAGCGCAGCCGACAGATCCGACGCCTGCTGCACGGTTTAAATATCTTGCCGCACCAGACTCAAATCTGCTGCCATCAGCTAACATTGGTGACGGCACACTTGGTTGGACGGATCTCCAATCAGGGGGCATCGTACCGGCAATTGATGGTCAGTCCATTGCTGTTGCTATGGTTGACTATGATGGCAGGATTCTAAAATATAGTGTTGGCCATGCTGAGGTTGGTGAAACAGCAGCTTACAAAGGCTTGAGTGAAGCATCGTTCGTGGATGTTCCTGGAGCGGTTCAAGACGGCATAACAGAAATTCGTCTTGGCGGAATGAAGCAAAGTGATAATCGCTATGTGTACAAAGCGGATGCAACGGCAGCGCCATCTGTGAGTGCCGTAACATCTGGTGGCTGGAAAACAATTACGGATGGGACTAGGCTGACGCTCTCTAATGGAACAAAAGTTGGCGTAGCAGAAGTGGATACGGCTAATAAAGTTGTTGACTTTAAGGTACTGCAAGCGGTAAGTAAGGCAGAGCCAGCACTACCTGCAACCTCTGGTTTCTTGCCGATTGACTCCGGTAAGATCTGGTATGATACGGCTGGGCGCGTCATTGAAGCGCATGGCGGTGGCATGATTCAAGTAGGGGATACCTATTACTGGGTTGGGGAAAATAAGGATGGCGGAACGGGCATTCATCGGAGCATCAATATTTATGCTTCCAAAGATTTGGTGAATTGGCAGCTTCGCAATGAGACACTTCCTGCTTCCTTAACAGGCAATCAAGATTTTGGACCGAATAAAGTCATTGAGCGTCCGAAAATTATTTATAACGATACAACGCACAAATATGTGATGTACAGCCATATCGAGAATCCATTCTATTCCTATTCACGTATTGGAGTAGCGACGAGTGATACAGTCGATGGAGATTACACGTATGTGAACAGCTATTCTCCTAATAATAATATGAGCCGCGATTCAACTGTATTTAAGGATACAGATGGTAAAGCGTATCTGATTTCAAGCGGCAGCAATAATGCAACGTTATATGTATATCGCCTGTCCGCGGACTATTTGACCGTTGAGGCTCAGGTAAATCAGTTTACAAATCAGTATCGTGAATCACCAGCAGTCATTAAGAAAGATGGCAAGTATGTATTCTTTTCATCCGGATTATCTGGTTGGGCAACGAATCAAAATAAATATATGGTTTGTGATACGATGGCTGGTCCATGTACGAACAACGGGACAGGCTGGACGAATTTTGGAAGCGGGAATACGTACAACACACAAACAACCTATGTTTTACCGGTTACTTCGGGTAACAATACGTTCTATATGTATATGGGGGACCGTTGGARTGGCAATACACTGGATCGGTCCACGTATGTATGGCTGCCATTTACAGTATCGGATTTGAACTTTAGCTTGGACTGGAATAGCCGCTGGGAAATGGATCTTGCAAGTGGCAAATGGAGAACGCCACAGGACGAATACACGAGAGTGACTGGCACCGTATTCGGTTCAGGTCCTGCGTGGGGGAATTCTTCTAACACCTATGACAAAGTTTTTGATGGCAATGCAGGAACGTACTTTGATTACGTGAATGGTGTAAACGGTTATGCCGGTATGGATTTCGGAGCGGGCAACGAAAAAGCGATTGCCAAAATCAGCTTCTTACCTAGAGCCGGTTATGCTGACCGAGCTTATGGGGTTAAGATTCAAGGCTCGAACACCGGACAAGATAGCGGTTACGAAGATATTGCTCAGATCGAATCGATTCCAACAGGACAGTGGGAAGATATCTATGTGAATTCGCCAAAAGCCTATCGATATGTGCGTTATGTGTCTGGTGACGGAACGAATGCGAATATGGCAGAAATGGAGTTCAATATCAAGTCAGCAGCTACTGTGCAGCCAGCTCCTCCATTGCTGCAAGCTGTAACTTTTAAGGATGCGGCAGGGCTTATCAATAATGGTAAAACGCAAGCTACGCTTCCATCCCTTTCTGATACAGCAAACAGCTATCGGTATAAGAAGGTAAGCGCAATCGAGGATATCGCTGGCATTAGTCTTGGAGCTTCTGCTGCAATAGTCTGGGAAACTTTTCCAAGTGGTGGAGTGATTATGGCTGACAACGGTGAACGAATTTTCATCGCTGAGGTTAATCGTGACATTCAAGTCGTTCGTGTTGGGGAAGCACAAGCTGTTGTTGTTAATGAAAGTGCACCTGGCATTAAGGTTTCATCGATCAAAATTACCAGCACAGGGAATGCATCAACGATTTCTGCAAAAGGTGGAAAGCTTCAATTGCAAGCGGCGGTGCTCCCTGCCAATGCTTCGATCAAAGCTGTGACATGGGCTGTTTTTGAAACAGATGGGACAACCATCTCGAACAAAGCGACAATCGACCAAAATGGTCTAGTGACAGCTGTTAGG
>NZ_JBFTQB010000917.1:0-2563 GCF_056398785.1 Paenibacillus sp. 01T422
GCATGATCGTATCCGTGAATTGAGGACGAGCTTCAGGATCCGCGCCTGTTGCATAATAGTTGAAGAAGTTCGCATGAAGGTGAAAAGAATTGATGAGATCGAATTCTGTCAGATTACTGAGATAAATACGTACAAGTTCTCCGACCTTAACTTTAATTGGCTCTTGTTGATACGCAAATGCATAGCCGTTTACGGTGTAAATTTCGTTTTCTCCATCGAGATCCAAATCGTAACCATTCATCAGCATACTGAATTCTTTGGCCGCAGCTCTTGCAATCTTGGGATCAATGATGAAATTTCCATATAGTCCTTTATGAATATGTCTTGCTAATGGAGCAACATGGCAGTGATAAACATGCATGCCAGCTGGCTTCGCTTCAAACTCGTAGATGAACGTATCTCCAGCATTAACAGCTTCTAGCCCATCCATATTCGTGGGGTGCATCCCATGAAAGTGGATGGAGTGCGGGTGGCTCGTTGCATTGCCGAAATGAATACGAAGCACATCCCCCTCGGTACAGCGAATGGTCGGTCCTGGAATGGTGCCATTAAATGTCCATCCCGGGAATTTGATCCCTTTGGCAATCTGAACTTCATTCTCATATGCCGTAATTTCATACTCACGCAATGTTCTTCCATCAGGAAGTTGACTTACCTTGCCATAATCAAATGCTGTGAGTGCCTTCTGTGCAGCTTTAAATCCTTCGGTGGCGTCATTACTTGGCACATAGCCATGCTTCATGCCATCATGCAGCTGCCCTTTCAAAGCCTTATGAATATCATGTTTATCCGCCACTAAGGTCGACTTTCCAAATAACGTGGATGGATTTAATAAAGCAGCTCCAATGACAGCAAAAGCCCCAGCACTTCCCATCTTTAAAAGTTTACGTCTTGATAGCTTATCACCCGAGTTACGCAACATCGTTGTATCCTCCCCTATTTATATTGCTTGTTTACAATTTTTTTGCATCAAGGAAACATTTTGGGTAAAAATTTTGTTTCCAATGGGACAAAAAGTTTGCCAAAGGAAACACTTTGACTTAAATATATGCCTAATTGTGCTAATTGTAAACCATTATTTTCTTGGACGAAAAATATATGTTAAAATGCCGGAACCATTTGTGCGCCTCTATGTTGCCCTATCTATCACGTTGTCCAATCAAATTTAAAGCATAAATCATCTAGTATATTAGGAGCACTTCAGAGGAGGGAATAACGTTGAGGTTATATGAAATAAAAGGTTCCTATGACGCAATCGTTAGTTTAGGCAGCGCTTGTAATCCTTCACTTCAATTAAAACGCCACCATTTAAGAACGTTTTCAGGACCACTGGATTGGCATGTATCCCTATCACTTTCAGATGTAAACCGATTATTGAATAATAGATTCAATAACTTTATGAATCTAGGCAATATGAGTCTAATAGATGGGGTTGCTCATTTATTAGATGACGGAGTCCCCATTGCATCTGTACAGTCGCATTTTGTAAAGGATACCTATTACAATATTCTTTCTGTTCATGATTTTCCGATTAATCCTCATGAGCACTGGACGACGACTTACCCCTCTTATCGCGAGAAAATGAATCGTCGAATAGATAGATTATTAGATAAAATACAAACTAGCCAAACAATCCTATTCGTTAGATGGGCCGCTAATTATGATCAAGCAGTTGAATTACAATCCGTATTATCCAAAATGGTAACTGGTCAGTTTAGCGTTCTAATTCTCTGTCCAGATAAGAGTACCAATGTGGTTTCCTTATTGGATTGGGGTCTTGAAAGAGTTTGTGCCGTTCAAGTTCCCTCCGACCCGAATCGGAATGCAACTTGGGATTATGTGTTTCAAGGGGTAACAATTAAATAGCAAAAGGAGTTAAGCAAGGTTAGATGCTTAACTCCTTTTGCTATTGTTTTAGGGCACTAGCGCCCGCTACGCATGGCACATCAGCTGATAGATGGAAAAACTATCGTTAAACCGAGCTACTCAGTCGCAGGGAGTGAAATAGCGGTAGAAACTCCATCTATCTCATAGGTAGCTTGACGAAATCTACTAGATTTGGTGAAATTAACGGTAGGAACTGCAGTTATTTGGGTAAAAATGGGATAATTCTTGTTATTAGCAGGAGTAATCGGCGTTATTAAAATTAGCTCGAATACCGCATTGCTGTATCCATCAGACGACAGTGCTGCTCGGCGTTATTTTTTATACACTTTGTCGTATGCGTCCTGATAAATTTTGATGAATTGATCCATGCCGGAATCTTTCAGGCCTTTCAGATAAGCGTCCCAATCCTTATCAATACTTTTGGCTCCCATAATGAACTGCAGCATGGATTGTTTCACATAATCCGTAATAATCGGCTTTAATTGCTTGACCTGATTCGCTTGATCATTCGTCAAGAAAATATCAGTCGGGAACTCTTCCTTCGGCTGATGGCCTTCGTACAATTCCTTCGTGGCTTTGTACAAACGTGTTTCCAACCCATCCATCGTATAGATGTCCTGGCTAGCTGCATACGATGTTTCACGATATTCAGCTGAACGAAGGTTCGGTCCCATTT
>NZ_JBFTQB010000918.1:0-2558 GCF_056398785.1 Paenibacillus sp. 01T422
ACTAAAAGCAGGTTTCATAAGCATGACTAAAAGCAGGTTTCATAAGCATGAAGGTTAGTTCTCTTCTAGTAACAAGCTTGATATCAGTTGTAGCATCGAATCAAGCTTATGCAAATGTAGGTAGTACAGCACTGCCTGCTCTTAAAACAGGCAATTGGGATGATTTGAAATTCAATTGGACAACGCCGACAAGCGGGACAGATTTCACTGGAACACCTGTCGGGAATGGTTACTTCGGCGCGAAAGTGTCAGGAGGCGTTGCTACCGAAATTCTTCAACTTAGCGACAAAACGTTTCATTCCGGCGAACCTTTCAAAAATTATAATCCAAGTCGCAAAACAGCTCTGAATAATGCAAGAAGCCTACTTGCAGAAGCGGATACGGCAACGTCAGTCACGTATCGCGAGGAAAAATTGAAGTTAGCTGAGACGGCAGCAAAAGGGATGTGGGGGCCAATTCCCACCTATTATGCTAATTTTCAGCCAATTGGAAAAATTGCGCTGGATGTCCCAAACACGGCAGGATATACCGATTATAATCGAGAGCTTCATCTGGATAAGGCAATCGTAACAACGAAGTATAAAGTGGGAAACATAACGTATACGCGTGAAGTATTTGCAAGTTACCCGGACCGCATTATGGTCATACGAATGACCAATGACGGGGTCCAACCGATGAGTATGACGGCCAAGATGATGCTGCCGGCAGAGATGAATACTCACGGAACGGTATCTTCTTCGGGTAATGAGATCCAGATGACAGGCACAGCTCCTTACGATGACTATGTAAGTCAGTGGGAGAATGGGAGAGGCATGACGTATGATGCTCGCCTTCGCGCCAGAACGACAGGAGGAACGATAACAGCAGTCGGAGGGAATTTGAACATCTCAGGTGCTACAGTCATCGAACTTCTGTATGCCGATGTGACAAGTTACAAGGATCCGTTTACCAATCCGAATCCAAGCCAAGGCGGCATACATCCTGCTCCAATTGTAACGGGGATTATGAACACGGCGTTTGCCAAAACCTATAGTCAGCTCCTAAGTGCCCACCAGAATGACTATCGGAGCTTGTTTCGCAGGTTATGGACGGAAGTTAACGGCAATTCAGGCGCTTCGAGACCTTATACGCTTTCCTACCAGTACGCCCGTTATGTTTCAATTGCTGCTTCCAGGGCGAACACATACGACCGTCCTCAAAACGGGAATGGGATGTGGCATTACGCTTGGAAACCTCAATTTAGCGGGGCGCATTGGTTTAATGAGAGCTTAGAAAGAGCTTATGAGTTAATTCAGACGGGGAATCTATCTGAAAATGGCGATCCTCTCTGGAAGTATATTAAAAATTTAGCTGTMAACGGRGMAAAAACCGCACAATCCGATTTCGGCTTYGAYGGGTGGGTGGTRCCTCATGCATCCGATGTATGGGCAAAAACWGCGCTTGGYGCMAATGATAATGAATGGGCGATYTRSCCAACKGGYGGCATGTGGCTCATGTATAATATGTATGATCATTATCGGTTCACGAAAGACAAGACCTTTCTTCGGGATAAGGCTTTCTCTCTTATGAAGGGTTCTGCAGAATTTGCATTGGATTATCTCGTTACCAATAAGGACGGCTATCTCGTGACATCGCCTTCCACTTCTCCCGAGACGAAGTATGTATTGTCGGATGGAAAAGCCATTGCAGTCAGCCAAGGTTCGACGATCGATATGACGTTAATTCGAGAGTTGTTTGAAAATGTGCTGGAAGCGGGAGGTATATTGGAAGCAGATTCTCCTGCGGATGTTGATTTGTTAAATCGCATTCGAATGGCGTTACCGAAGTTGCTGCCTTATCAAATTGGAAATAGCGGTCAATTAAAGGAATGGAATAATGACTATCCGAACGTAGATCCAAGTCATCGTCATGCTTCTCAACTCATTGGCGTCGGTTTTCTTGACCAAATCACGAAGAGAGGCACGCCTGATTTATTTCAAGCAGCTAAGGTGTCGCTAACCATGCGTGGATCGGGCGGATATCTTCCTGATCCTGCTTTCATGTGGGCGCGCCTTAACGATGGGAATAAAGCGGTCACGCTTGCAGATGTTTATCCAACAGGTGCAACGAAGCACGAATATCCACCGAGGAGCGCGTATTATCCAGAATTGTTTGTGCAAAGCCACACTGGTGAAATTGAACTTCTCCCTTCGCTGCCTACAGCCTGGACGAGTGGCGAAATTACAGGCGTGAAAGCGAGAGGCGGGTACGAACTCAGCATCAAATGGGCAAACGGGCAGCTTGTATCCGCTCAAATCGATTCCCCGAGCGGTACAGTTCCTGTGATCCGGTACGGCAATCAACTTCTGAATCCGTTTGCGGATTCGCGGATTACATTCGTGCGTGGAAATACACAAACAGCATTCAATCAAATTGAAGCAGAGAACTACGACAGCCAATCAGGCGTCCAGCTTGAGAGCGCCTCTGACAAAGGCACGGGATATGATCTAACATCGATTGACAATAATGACTATACCGTCTATAACAATGTTGATTTTGGAAGTGGCGCAGCTTCATTC
>NZ_JBFTQB010000919.1:0-2557 GCF_056398785.1 Paenibacillus sp. 01T422
GGGGTCCAGCGTCCTTACAATGATCATAATAGTGAGGAACGGATATATAATAAAATTTAGGCAGCTGATCTGGGGGATAATACGCCTCCGATAAGATTACGGCCTTTTCTGAAGCGAGTGAAACGGCAATATGATCCGGATGTCCAGTGACCCCATCGAGCGGAAACGATAAGATTACATCTGGCTTTAAAGCAATAATCGTTTGACTAATCCGCTCGACCAGTTTATCCGGATCTTGATCCTTAAGGGTCCCGTCCGGGTATCTAAATAAAATTAAATCGGTAACGCCAAGTATAGAGCATGCCTTCCGTAATTCTTCTTCGCGGTGCAATGCCAACTGTTCTCGCGAGCTAAATTGAAACTCACCGGATTTCCCTTTACAGCCCGAAGTGACGCATATTAAAAACACCTCGTGCCCCTGTTGATGGGCTTTAGCCATGGTCCCTCCGGCTGCAAAGGATTCGTCATCAGGATGAGCAAACACGAATAATAATTTCTTACTCATATCATTCAACTCCTTCCTTCAATTCAATTCGCTGATCGAAGACTTTAGATAAACCAGCCCCATCGAAGTAACGCTGTTTATCGGTTCCCCCTGCATTTCAATAATTTGGGCTTGGGGTGCATATTCCTCGATTTGCGAAATCAACTGTTTCCGAACGAGGCTGCTATTTTGCAGCACGCCGCCCTGCAGGATCAGCTTAAACGGTTTATCCGTTAGCATTAATTGCTGAATAATAGCACGTACACTCACAAACAATTCCTCACTGGCTGCGGATAAAATACGTTTAGCTTCATGATCTCCGGCTATCGCCGCTAAACTAACCAACTGGGATAATTCCCCTAATTTATCCACGGAGTAGTCCGCACTATAGACCCAATTGAACAGCTCTTCCACATGGTTAAAGCCCATATGCGGCAGCACCCATTCATGTAGTCTAGTTGCATCGCCCCGACCATCATTCGTCCGAAGAATCGCTGTCACGGCCTGCTTGCCGATCCAATAGCCACTTCCTTCGTCCCCTACCCGATGCCCCCATCCGCCAGTCCTACCCGTTTGACCGAACTCGTTGATGCCAAATACGATCGACCCTGTTCCTGCAATGACGAGTACACCGGGCTGGCCTTCGGTTGCACCTAATAATGCGGCTAATCCGTCATTATGGACCACTAAGTGCCCTACGTGGATAGTCAGAAGGCAGAGGGTATCCTTCACCATTTCCATAATCACTTTCCTGTCATATTCCGTATCCAAGCCAGCGATTCCAAAAACAGCGCAGTCGATCTCGATGGAAGGAAGGTTTGCAAGATCCTCGGTAATACCAAGATCCAGTATCGCCTCGCGAATACCATGAGCGATTTCCCGCACCGCCCTCTTCTTGCCAACCCCTTGATAATTACAAGGGCCTGCTTTTCCTTGTCCTAATACATTTCCTTCCCTATCCGTGAGTACGACAAGGCTTTTGGTACCTCCTCCATCAAAAGCAAGTAGTGGAATTCTTATTTTCCTCATTAGGCTTCACTCCATTGATGAATGACTTCATCCAGATGCTGAATGGCACATCGGCTCTTCTCCCGGGCCTCTTGCAGCCATTGTGTATGTGACGAGTACTGGAGCCTGCGGTCATCGATGATTCTCTTCATTTCTTTAGGATTTGGGCCTCCCGGCAACGTACGGATGTCCACAAAATGAACGGGATCCATCGCTCTGCGCAAGGCTTCCTCATCCAGGGACACATCCCTGCCAATGATTTGTCTTGCAGCATCATTCACCAATTGAAGTGTGATTTGATTCGCGTTTAAACCATTAGCAAGCGCGTTTTTTACCACATCGCTGACAATATGATGGGCTTTTCTGAATGACAGGGTATCCGATCTTACTAACGTATCCGCCAGCTCAGTGACTGTTGCGAAGCTTCCTTCCGTCCTCTGGCGAAGCACTTCCTTATTAACCTCCATCGTGCCCATTACGGCGGCTAACAATCTATATAACTTATCCATTAATTCTAAACTTTTCCAAGCATACGGCTGCATATCATCCTCGGTATCTACAATATCTCCGAAAGGCGTGTTATGAATCATGGAAAGAATCGTATTCGTATTACCGACACAGCTCGACAATAACGCCCGCATATGTTCCAGTGAGACGGGGTTGCGTTTCTGTGGCATGATGGAGCTGATCTGTACGTAAGGAGCTCCTACCTTTAGCACTGCAAACTCTTGAGTACACCACAAGAGTAAATCCTGCACAACCCGCCCTAAGTTAATTGCCGCCAGCTGAATGGCTGTCGCGATTTCCCCTATGTAATCAGCGCCGCCTATCGCGTCATATGAATTTTCGATAAGTTCGTCAAAAGCAAGCAGGTTCATCATATGTTCCCGGCTGATAGCAAATCCTGAGGTCGTCAATGCCGCTGCTCCCATACTGCTTCGGTTACAATTGGCATAAGCCGCCTTCATGCGTCGAATATCACGATTTAAAGAATCGATAACAGCCGTCATGTAGTGAGCGAGAGTCGTTGGCTGAGCCTGCTGCGTATGTGTATAGCCAATCATC
>NZ_JBFTQB010000920.1:0-2548 GCF_056398785.1 Paenibacillus sp. 01T422
CCCCTTTATTATAGGGGCTTATTACTTTTTTCAATACTTCTAATACCTAATAACACTAAATTGTCAGGAACCGATTTCTGCTTATCTCTGACAATTTATTTTGCCTTTCGTGTAACCATGCATTTACTTTTTCTTGTTTGTTCAATTCCATTAATGAAAAATGCACTTTAGCTTCAATTATTTTCCTAAAGTGATTTATTTCCGGTAGGTTAAAATATCCTCTTGCTGCGTATTCCTCTATTTTTTTCGAATCAGTCTTACTACTTCTTAGTAACACTCCTTCCCCCATAAACTTAAGAACATCTATGGGACAAAAGGATTTATTTTCTTTGAAAATGAAGGTACCGAATTTACTCTTTATATTTTTAACTTTATCTAATTCGAAAGAATACACTAGATGCTGAATTAAATTTCTCCATTGCTCGGAGAGATTGTCATATAGTGGCTTCAGCTCTTTCCAACATTCTACCTTTTGTAATGTGCTCATTTGACTAAAAGTAGAATCTATTCCAATAATTTTTTTATGCACTAGATTATTTGGGTAATATTGAATATTTTTAGATATCCTTACTTTAGCTTTTTCATCCAAGAAACATACTTCTTCTGCATCTAATGTTTTTTCATCTATAACTGAAACCACAGGTAAAACTCCTAGATTGAATAGAAATTCATTGAGGTTTTGATTATCGTATTGGTATCTATTAACTTTCGTGAATTTTCCAACAACTCCATATTCAGCCCACACTTTCCGTTTAACATCTAAACATTCTAAATCACTACGTATTAATCTTTTAAGCACTTGAATCTTCTTATTCATATGCATTAGGTTCTGATACTTCGCTTCTTCAATAAAGAATTCTAATTCCAACAAGCTCATTGTATCCTCCTACAAAATTAACTAAACACTGTTAATTTCCCCTATAATTCAATGCATTTAATATGAACTTACTTGCCTCTTCCGCTAATAAATCAATCTCTTGAAGTGAATCATGTATTTTCAGATTAAAAATATCCCAGTGTTTAAACATCAAAATCGAACTAATTATGAAAGTTAAAGTAATGTCTATAGAGGCAAATGTAAATAAACCACACTCTTCCCCTTTAACCAGTAAATCCCTTAACTCCTTCCAAATTGGTGTGATTATAAAATTAACAAGATCATTCTGAGGAGTAAGGCACAGTATTAGTTGTTGCATTACTTTAACTAAATCGGGATCTTTCATTCTAAGAGAAATAATTTCATAAATAATCTGCCGTACCCTCTTTACAGGATCTTTCATTTCCTCAACAGAATTTGAAGTGCTCACTAGTGGCATAAATGCCTGAAATATTGCAGACAAAACGTTTTCTTTCCCACGAAAATGATATGAAACCATCATCATATTTACCCCTGCTTCTTCACAGATTTGACGTACAGTTGTTTTTTCAAATCCTTGGGTAGCAAAGAGCCTTTTAGCAGCTGTTAGTATGTTCATTTTCGTTTGTAAATTAGCTTGATTCATAAAACCAACCTCCTCTCAATGAATAGATAAAGTGTTTAATGTAAACAGCTTTACCACAAATGCTAATATGTAATCATAAATGAATACAATTTGTGTTATTTTTTTATGTGGTCATTTACTTCTATACTGTTGTTAGAGGTGAATAATTTGAGTGAAGATGACTTTATCATTACACCCAAAGAAGATAAATCAGTTACGATTACTATAAGAGTAGATAGAGCTTTACAAGAAAAATTTGATCACCTTTCAAAAATTAGCAACCGTTCAAGGAATGAGTTAATTAACTTAGCTCTTGAATATGCGATGAAAAACGCAAAATTTATTAAAACAACTCACGAAAAAAGATGACAACAAGCCGGAAATGGCTGTTGTCATCTTTTTTAATTACATTTTGTGTTCGTTTTTGAATTTATTTTATCAAACGTGGTAATACATGCTAATAGCTAAATAACATAAGGAGTCCTGTATATGATTATTTTTAATGATTTTGATTCAATTGCCCTGGTTACACCGCACGGGATTGAATTTAAAGGTTCTACCTATTCGTGCTCATCTGCTATCGCACAACAGTGGTTTTCTCCAGACAGTCCATACTACTTATTAAGGATACCTGCTGTCTACTCTGACATTACGGGAACCCTTACACTCCTATTAGATTCTGGGGATGTCGTGTCTACCTCAAAGCTAACAATTTTAAACATTACATCTGAAATAGAATTGAATAATTACTTCCAAAAAATTAATCAACTTAAATTAAAGTTCAAGGCAGCGAAGCAACTAAACAACAAAAAGAGGAGATGAGTCTTTGAAAAACATTACGTGGAACTGTACATGGATAAATCCATTTGAGTCTGGGTGGTCAATCTTTGAAAAGATTAAGTATGCAAATGTCATTACCTCTCGAGATTTATTATTAGAGTTTGGTTCTTATTCGGCAAAAAATTTAAGTAGCAACATAATCGGGAAGCAGCATCGAGATTTGGTGGAATTAAAAGGATTTAATCGCGAGTTACTTGCCAACTCATTAGGTTTTGACATATATGAAC
>NZ_JBFTQB010000921.1:0-2529 GCF_056398785.1 Paenibacillus sp. 01T422
CAATTTATCCTTATTCTTGGAGCTGGATCGCTTGGCAGACAGTTTTACACGAAGCTCAGACAGCATCCAGAGTTAGGTTATGAGGTCGTTGGATTCCTTGATGATTATCAAGAAAAGCACGAAATTCCTTACCAAAATTATAAGCCCATTATCGGTAAAATCGATGACCTGGAATCGATTTTGAATGATAGTATTGTCGATGAGGTCATTATTGCGCTCCCATTGGATGCCCATCGTAAATTTGGTCATATTATCAATGTTTGCGAGAAAATCGGCGTTAAAACGTTAATCATTCCGGACTTTTATGACTTCTTACCATCGCGTCCTTATTTTGATAATTTTGCGGAGATGCCGCTCATTAATGTGCGGGATATTCCTCTGGATGAGTTCCGAAATCGGCTGTTCAAGCGGGCATTTGATATCATATTCTCTCTTGCGGCAATCATCATTACAGCGCCAGTGATGCTGGCGTCTCTAATTGCAATTAAGCTAACTTCTAATGGTCCTATTATCTTCAAGCAAGAGCGGGTTGGACTAAATCGCAGGAATTTTATGATGTATAAGTTTCGCAGCATGAATGTTTTGCCGGAAAGTGCCTCAAATACGGAATGGACGGTTGAAAATGACCCGCGGCGCACAAAGGTTGGAACTTTCCTGCGGAAAACGAGTTTAGATGAGCTGCCTCAGTTTTTTAATGTGCTTTTTGGGCACATGAGTGTAGTCGGCCCAAGGCCGGAACGCCCTTATTTCGTGGAACAGTTTAAGGAAGAAGTTCCAAAGTATATGGTGAAGCATCATATTCGTCCTGGTATTACGGGGTGGGCGCAAAGCAATGGCTTGCGTGGAGACACTTCGATTGAAGAACGTATCAAACACGATATTTTTTACATTGAAAATTGGACTTTTTTATTCGATATTAAAATTATTTGGCGAACGATTGTTAATGGCTTTATCAATAAAAATGCCTATTAATTAAATTTTTTCATCCCAACCGCATGATTCGTCAACATCTTCCCCATACTAGGCATATACTTGATAGTGCGGGGAGGTTTTTCTATGATCGATCATGATGACGCTTACCAAGATGAACGCTTTTCAATTGGCAAAGGTTTGATTGTTGGTGTGGTGTTCGGTTCCCTGATCTGGGCAGGAATTATTACCGGTATTGTGTATATGTGGTGAAAATAAATAAAAGACTGCTGGGGCTTCTCTAGCCCTAGGCAGTCTTTTTGTTTAGGAGGCAGGTTTTGAAGAGCGGGAAGGACTTACCTTTATGACATTGCGAAGTCCAGCGACAAGAGGTTTCTCGGCCAACCTGTATGCCATGTGACATAGTGGCACGACACATATCACAATTATTACATTTGTGAGCAGAGAACCCAAATAATCAACCAGATGAGTAGCCACACTTAGTTTCATTAATATTGAAATGAATATAAGATGTGTAAGTAGAACAGCGTAAGATGCATTCCCTAGCTTACTAAGGGCCATAACCCACCTTGGCAGTTTAATCCGCTCAGGTACGGAAGAAGCGCCTAACAGTACAAATACGGCTGGAATAACGTATAGCAGGTAACTGTGATAAGGAGCAAATTGAAATTTGTTATTGATCCATATAAGTAAAAATCCAACCGCTCCGATAGAAATCGACCATTTGTAATGTTTACTTTTATGTTGCTCCGCCCATTTGGCCAATAAACAACCTGCCATAAACTCTAAATTCACATCACTGAAGAGAAAGTTTAAATAGAAATGACGGTCGATATCGGCACTTACCAGCGGTATACGCAGAAAATGGCATAAAGTTAAGGCAATCCATATTGAAGCGAAAATAAGTGCTGGCTTTTTCCCAAGAGCAAGAAGAAGACTGAAAGCTAAGTAAAATAGCACAAAATAGCTTAACGACCAAGCCACCGGCAGGACGGGGCCATGTGCTTGAGGGAGCAGCAGGAATGATTTAATAATAGTATCTTTGTTGGTCTCAAAGCCGTATCCAAAGCTAGGAACAAAAAAATAGACAGGCAGTACTACGAGTGTAATTAGCCAATAGAAAGGATAGATACGTATAAGGCGATTTGTTAAGTAGGGGAGAACGGTCATTTGGGTTCCGATTTTGTGGCCGTATGTATGAAAGAGCAAGAAGCCGGTTAATAAGAAAAAGAAGTCGACCCCACCTGATCTCCCAATCGAGCTGACCCCTAGAAAGTCGTATTGATAATACTTGAAAGACATGGCTGACGTATGGAAAAGCAGCACAAAAAATGCTGCCGCTCCTCTTGTGGCTTGAAGCGTGATTTTTTGGTTGTTATTCAAAGGTAATTCCTCCGGTTCATGAATGAATCTTCAATAGATCATTATGTCAGATGACTGTGAAGAAACTATGTCTGGAACCTGAAGGATTGCTGAATTTTGGTTGAGCTGAATAGGGGATTTCATTTTTTTAGGGATTCTTTTTGCTTCTCACCTAGGTTATAATGTAAGGACTAAGGCTTATAGGTTGGAGGACAAGATGAATGGCTGAAATGACAG
>NZ_JBFTQB010000922.1:0-2528 GCF_056398785.1 Paenibacillus sp. 01T422
AAGTAGCTCCTGGTCAGCATGAAATCGACTTCAAATATGCGGATGCGATTAAAGCGGCTGATCAAATTCAAACGTTTAAACTCGTTGTCAAAACCGTAGCAAGACAGCATGGTCTACATGCTTCCTTTATGCCTAAACCATTGTTTGGCATGAATGGCTCTGGCATGCACTGTCACCAATCCTTATTCAAAGGTGAGACCAACGCATTTTACGATGAGTCCGACAAGTTAGGTTTAAGTAATGTTGCAAGACATTATATGGCAGGTGTACTTCGCCATGCACGTTCTTTTGCAGCGATTACAAACCCAACGGTTAACTCCTATAAACGTCTCGTTCCTGGTTACGAAGCACCTTGTTACGTAGCATGGTCTGCGAGCAACCGTAGTCCGATGATTCGTATCCCGGCTTCCCGCGGTTTAAGCACGCGCGTTGAAGTTCGTAATCCGGATCCGGCAGCGAACCCATACTTGGCGCTTGCTGTGATGCTTGCAGCTGGTCTGGATGGTATCAAAAACAAAATGCAGCTGCCTCCTCCAACAGATCGCAACATTTATGTGATGACAGAAGAGGAAAGAGAAAGCCAAGGTATTCCAAGCTTGCCTCTGAACTTGAAACATGCTTTGGATGAGTTGCTGCGTGATGATGTGATCTGCGATACACTTGGCGAACATGCTTTGGCACATTTCTATGAGCTCAAAGAAATCGAGTGGGATATGTACCGCACACAGGTTCACCAATGGGAAAGAGATCAATATCTGTCCTTGTACTAGGATAATCAGCGTTTGAAAAACTAGATACGAAAGCCCGTCATGATTCAGGAACACCTGAACTGATGGGCTTTTTCATGCGAAGGAGTAGGAACTCATATGGATAATTTTTTAGTCAACTTAGAAAAATATGCCGAACTAGTGGTAAAAATTGGCGTTAATTTGACCAAAGGTCAAGACCTTATGATCGAGTCGCCAATTGAATGCTTGGACTTAACGCGTCTAATCGTTAAGAAAGCTTATGAGGCAGGAGCGAACTATGTTCAGGTCAACTGGCAGGATGACTTTCTGACTCGTGCTCGCTTAGAAACGGCTCATGATKATGCACTAGATTACTATCCAGTGTGGTACACAGATATGCTGGAGCGTTTTGTTGAGAATGGCGGCGCATTACTGAATATTAAAGTGCCAGATCCTGACTTATACGCCGGTATTGACCCTAGTGTGATTTCCAGAGCTTCCAAAGCGATGGCAACAGCGCGTTCAAAGTATCAACAATATGTGAGAACAAGTACGTTCAGCTGGTGCTTGATTAAAGCTCCGACAGAGGCTTGGGCTTCCAAAGTGTACGCGGATCTTCCTGAAGATGAGCGTATGGATGCAATGTGGGATGCTATATTCCGGTTCAATCGCGTATACGAAAATGATCCAATTAGCGCATGGCGGGCTCATATTGAGCAATTGAAACGCGTTCGCAAGGTGCTGAACGACAAGCAATATGCTGCGCTGCAATATCGGGCTGCAGGGACTGATTTGCGCGTAGAGCTGCCAGATGGCCATATTTGGCTCGGTGGAGATAAAGCGAACGCAAGCGGGATTCGGTTTGTTGCGAATATGCCGACGGAAGAAGTATTTACAATGCCCAAGCGTACAGGTGTTAATGGGACGGTATCTAGTACGAAACCGTTAAATGTAAACGGAGCATTGGTTGATAAGTTCTCGTTCAGATTCGAGGACGGTAAAGTCGTGGATTATCAGGCAGAAGTCGGATATGAGCACTTGGCCAGGTTGTTGGAAATGGACGAGGGCGCTCGTTATTTGGGCGAAGTCGCGCTTGTTCCCTATGATTCGCCGATATCCAATCTTAATCGGATTTTCTACAACACAGGCATTGATGAAAATGCATCCTGTCACCTTGCTTTAGGCAGCTGCTATCCGATAAATATCAAGGATGGGGCTTCATTATCCAGTGAAGAGCTGAAAGTAAGAGGCGGAAACACAAGCTTGATCCACGTGGACTTCATGATTGGGACAGCCGATCTGGAGATTGACGGTGTGCTTCAAGATGGCAGTTTGGAGCCTATTTTCCGTGTAGGTAATTGGGCGCTTGCGTTTTAGTGTCAGTGTGAGACGAGTACAAAGAACCGAGGGACACTGTCCTTCGGTTCTTTGTTTTTTAGGGAACTATAGTTCCTTATTTACAGCGAGTAGCACTTTATTTATTGATGAGGGGAACTACAGTTCGCTATTTTGTTGATTTCACTGCAAAAATGAGCTTTGGAGGTCGAATAAGGTCCTGTAGTTCTCCTTCCGAGATAAAACAGCTCGTTTTCTTCCAAATAGGGTACTACAGTTCCCTTTTGGTGAACCCTTAGATGGATCCAGGCTAAGTTTCTAGTAAATAAGTTATCTGCATATGACAGAGGGGCTCACGTGAACAAATACAACCTAATAAGGACCATCAGGATGGTTCACCTGATGGTCCTTATTAGTCCTACATGTCACGGAATAGTCCGATAACACGGCCGAGAATCGTAACAT
>NZ_JBFTQB010000923.1:0-4453 GCF_056398785.1 Paenibacillus sp. 01T422
AAACTGTATAGACCGAAGGTAGCCAGATTCTCTTGAAACGATAACCCATTCGTCCGATAAGGCCAATCCACCATATCCAGAAAAGGAAACCACGTTACGCCATAAAGCTCAATTCCCTCCTCACTGATCTTCCAGCTTGCACGAATGAGATCCTCCAACCAAGCAACTCGTTGTTCTACGCYGCCATTATAGCTGGTTTCCGTAATGAAAATGGGTTTCTTGTATCGTTGATACAGATCCCTGGCTATATCGATCATATCCTCGGCTGAACCCATCACCACACTTGGAATCTGTCCTTGCTCGGCCGTCTCTTTGCCAATCACATTCAAGGAAAATTGCGGATAATAATTGACTCCGACAATATCTAGATCAATCCGATTCTCTGCATACCATTCTAAATCACGTTGGCTCAAATGGTGATCCAGTACCCACTTGTATAAAGGATGGTCCT
Organism: Paenibacillus sp. 01T422; assembly: GCF_056398785.1. Taxonomy (NCBI): domain Bacteria; kingdom Bacillati; phylum Bacillota; class Bacilli; order Caryophanales; family Paenibacillaceae; genus Paenibacillus; species Paenibacillus sp. 01T422. Next base: position 452 of record NZ_JBFTQB010000923.1, read on the forward strand.
GCTGAATGCGACCTTGTATAAGCTCCCACATGATAAACCGAATTTCATTCCATAAATGGGTTTCCTCGGTATAGGATTCATCTCCGGCTATATACTTCTTTGAAGCCTCCACATGCACCATCACCGCATCTGGGTCGACTTGCTTTAAATTCTGAACCGTTAGGATGATTCCCTTACATAACTGATTCATAAGTAAGGCAAAACCCAGCAAGCCTGTTAGATATGGCGGCCAAGTTCCACTCTGTCCATGACCAATCGAACACTCCCTTGCTCGTTTCAATCCGATACCAGGGAACACCATAACGAATCATGGCAGCTCCCGATGCCCTCACTCGATCTAAGTCCTCTTCCCAGAATCGATAATGCTGCGTTATTTCGAATTCATCTAGAACCCTTTCGCCCCTGGCCGTTTGACCGATGAAGGTATTCTCGATTCCTACAGCCCAAACCCAAGGATGTAATTTGTCCATACAGTCGTTCTCTCCTTTTCCGTCAGCTCTTTTCTCTATTCTTTTAAGCCGGTAAATGCAACACCTTGAATGAAATACTTTTGTGCAAATAAAAAGGCAATAACAAGCGGTGCGGTAGCAATCGCAGCCCCAGCAGTTAAAATGCCATACTCCACAACATGCTGCCCCATAAATAAAGCAAGTCCAGCCGGCAGCGTTCTCATATCCTCGGTACTAGTAATAATTAATGGCCACAATAAATCGTTCCAGTTGTACATCAAGTGGAACAGCGCCAGACTCGCAATTGCGGGCTTAGCAAGAGGTAAAATGATTTGCCAATATAATCTAAATTCAGAGCATCTGTCTATTCTTGCTGCTTCATCCAACTCTTTGGGTAAACCTACAAAAAACTGTCTTAACATAAAAATGCCAAATGCATTCGTAGCGCGCGGGACAATTAAACCCACAAACGTATTGAGCCAGCCCAAATGGCTAAGCATGATAAACAACGGAATAATTGTTACCTGGACGGGAATTATCAATGCAACCAGCACAAGAAGAAATAGCTTATTTCTTCCTCTAAACGAAAGTCTGGCAAACGCATAACCGGCCATGGAGTCAAACAGGAGAGAGATCAAGGTAACACTGAACGAGAAAATAACGCTATTTTTGAAAGACACCAGAAACGGAATCCTACTCCAGACATGGATATAGGAGTCTATGTTCATCTTGGATGGAAGCAAAGTAGGTGGAAAATGTACAATTTCGTTCTCTGGCTTAAATGATGTTAGCACCATCCATACGAAAGGAAAAGCGATGACGATTGCTGCCGCAATAAGTATAAGATACTGGAAATTGCGGGTTAAAGTTACCTTCATATCCAGTACCCCCTAGTCGGTTTCATTGTAGTTAAACAACTTCAGTTGAGTTAATGTGATTAAAAATACAAAAATAAACAAGATCCAAGCCGCCGAAGAGGCATATCCCATATCGAGCAATTCAAAGCCTTGATGGTAAATGTAATAAACGATGGTTTCCGTACTGAACAAGGGACCTCCGTGCGTCATAACAAACACCTGATCAAACACTTGGAATGATGCAATGATGGAGATAATGATCACAAACAGCGTAGTATGCCTTAAGGACGGCAATGTAATATGCCAAAATTTTTGGAACGTGTTAGCGCCGTCAATTTTTGCAGCTTCATATAAGGATACAGAAATTCCTTGCAAGCCTGCCATAAAAATGACCATATTGAATCCGACATTTTTCCAAATAGCAATTAGAATAACGACAGGCATCGCCCAAGTCGTATCCCGCTCATCCTGCATCAATTTCATGTAGTTACTTAATCCTATAAATGGGTGTACTGGTTCCAGCAAACTCCATTGATGAAGGCTCAACCAGAACGAATTCATAATTGGCCAAAATACAAATAACGATAATAGTAATCCAGTTGGCAGTAAAAAGAAAAAGGCTGCCCGGCTTTGTTTTATCAAAGGTTTTCTGTTAATGCGTGTGCTTGTCATAACTACCTCCCTAACCGGGTTACTCACTCTTAAACATAACCGACATAATAAGCACCCTATCGAACTGGTGTTTTCGCACCAGTCCGTAAGGTGCTTTTTCACACTGCTATGAACTATTTGCCTGATAAAAGGGCATCCAATTTCTTACTTGCATCTGCCATTGTAGCTTCTACGGTACCTTTATTGTTGGTAATCGCTTGAATAGCCGGAGTAAAGATATCGCTGTCTATTTTGCTAAACTGTTCTACTCCTGCTAGGTAAAATCTAGAATCATCTGCGACCGCTGCGAATTGAGGAATGAGTGGATTCGATTTTACCTGCGCATTATCGTTTAAAACTGTTCTCGTTGGCGGGAATCCGCTTTTAGAAGATAGATACGCTTGTGCATCTGCACTGTTCCAGAACTTCATGAATTCATAAACCTCATCTTTGTGCTTAGAGTTTTTCCCGATAACCATGGCAACTGCATTCGCAAGTGTAGCCTTGCCTGCCGGGCCCGCCGGAACCGGTGCAACGCCATAGTTCAGGCTGCTTAATCCACCAGCCATCCAAGGACCATGGCCGCTTTGCCAGATGCGAAGATTTTATCAGCATCTCCACCCGTGAGATTAACGGGAGAAATCCCCTTGTTAGCGACTAGGTCAGCCCATATTTTAAGCGCTTCCACAGTTTTGCTGTCGTTTAACATGGATTTCTTGTGATCGGAAGAAAGAATATCTCCACCGTTACCCCAGATGAGAATAGGCCACATCGGAATTGTTGCATGATCAGCGAGCACAAGCCCATATTGTTTATCCGTGCCGTTCGTTTTTGTTGTTTTAAGAATAGCATCCTGCCATTCGGCCCACGTCGTAGGAGGAGCGGTAATCCCTGCAGCTTTGAATAGGTCCTTGTTATAGTACATTAATAACGTTGCTGTATTGGCCGGCACTGCATATAACTTGTCATTATATTTCATTGCATCAACTAAACTCTTCGCCATGACCTTTTGGTCGATCCCCGTCCCATATATATCATCTACCGGAAGAATCAAGTTGCCCTTGGCATATTGCGGGATTAGCGCAGAATCGAAAGAGGCAATATCTGGACCTTGCCCCGAAGCAAGTGATGTAGGTAATTTGGCAAGGAGTGCATCCCATGGAGAAATGTCCATCGTAACTTGAATATTGGGGTGCTTATCATTGAATTGTTTGACTAGTTCCTCATAAGCCGGACGATCCGGGCCCGTGAATCCATTCCAATATGTTAACGTTACTTTTTGTCCAGAAGCTTCTTTACTTCCTCCACATGCTGTCAGGACAACGGATAAAGTCAAAACAGATACGAACGAACTCACCCATAATCGTTTTTTTAAAAGGTTGCTCATATTATTCCTCCTGTTTGGTTAAATGTAAGAGACCCCTATTCGTTGACACCTTGGGCAGCCATCGTTACATCCACATCACTTCCCTTCAAATTTAAATCGATTTAAATTAATTTAAAAAAAAAGCGCTTATGGCATATCTGCACCGCATGATTCGCGAATGATTAGATGTGTAGACATAATCGTTCTTTTTTCCTTTACTTCTTGGTTATTTAAGAAGGCGATCAATTTCTCCGCAGCCGCATAACCAATCTCTCGCATGGGCTGATGAATCGTTGTTAGCATGGGACTGACAACTGTTGCCATATCAATATCATCAAAACCTACAACGGACACATCACCTGGAACCGAAATCTTGTTTTCTTTATAAAATTTCAATGCACCAATTGCCATAAGATCATTTCCTGCAAAAATGGCATCATAATCGATTTGTTTACGCATTAATTCCGCTGCAGCTTCGTATCCGGACTCTCTAGAGAAGTCCTTCTCAATAATTAAAGCTTCATCGTAGTGGATTTTATTATCCAAGAGAGCTTTCTTGTACCCCTCTAACCGATCAATGCTTTCTTGATGGTCTAATGGACCTGTAATATGTACAATTCTCCTTCGGCCAATCTGTATTAGATGCACTGTAGCTGTATAAGCCCCCCCCATATCATCT
>NZ_JBFTQB010000924.1:0-3242 GCF_056398785.1 Paenibacillus sp. 01T422
TCCACTCACCATCTTACCTTTTTTGAATCAGAAAAGCTACAACGGGATGAAACTGGCAGCTTGGCAGCTACATCCCTAGAATAAACGCGATCGGCTTGGCAAAAAGCTCAATGATATTATTCCCTAATCTTAAGTAAGGATCTAAGGTGACCTGGCGCAGCGGTCTGACGAATACAACAAGCAGGAAAATCACCGATGCCCACTGCTCGAACTTTTGCAAAGACTCCGTATATCTCAAATCCACGAGATCTTGAATAATACGGTACCCGTCGAGCGGCGGAATTGGAATGAGGTTAAACAAGAACAAAGTCAGATTCGTGCTCACCATTAATTTTAAAAAGATTAGAATGGCACTGGCGCTTCCCGTTGACATCCCTTCGAGCCAGCCGTATTTCTGGAAGAGCACAAATATAAACAAACTGATGAATGCAAGAATCAAGTTGCTTATCGGTCCTGCTGCAGTAACGATAATCCCCATTAACCGGGGGCTTTTGAAGTTCCCGCGATTGACAGGCACCGGCTTCGCCCAACCGAACCCAGCAATAAGCAGCATAATGGTCCCGAAGAGATCCAAGTGAACCATAGGGTTCAATGAGACCCTGCCGAATTGTTGGGCTGTAGAATCTCCTAATTTATAAGCGCTGTACGCATGTGCGAATTCATGAATCGTAAACGAAAACACGAGGACCAGAATAACGAAAGGCAGCGTATTCCAGTCATAAAACAATAATCCTCCCATAGATGAACACCTACAGCTTTCTAGCTACGATCACAACCCAATTCGAATCATAGTTTTTCTCTACAATTGTGAATTTGGCAGCAACCAGCGCTTTTTCGACGAGCTCTTCCTTAGCGGTAATAATACCGGACGTTATGTAATAGCCACCTTGCTGCAGAACTTCATAAACATCATCAACGAAAGTAACAATAACCTCTGCCAAAATGTTAGCGACAACCAGCTGCACAGGAATCGTGACGCCAAGCTTGTCTGCGCCTTCTGTTTCGCTTTCTTTCAGGACGCCAAGCAAATCACTCAATTTCACCGTAATGTTAGTTTCCAGTCCATTTTGTTTCGTATTATCCTCAGCACTTGTCACAGCTACAGGATCTAGATCTACAGCAAGGACATGCTTAGCCCCAAGCTTTGCAGCTGCAACGGATAAAATCCCGGACCCAGTTCCAACATCAATGACATCATCCCCTGGCTTAAGCACTTTCTCCAGCGTTTTCAAGCATAGTGATGTTGTCGCGTGTGTGCCTGTTCCGAATGCCATACCAGGATCAAGCTCCAAAATCAGTTCACCAGGTGAAGCTGTGTACTCTTCCCATGTCGGTTTAATCGTCAGACGGTCCGTAATGCGAATCGGCTTGAAGTACTGCTTCCAAGCGTGCGCCCAATCCTCATCATCCACTTCTATTAATTCATACGTTGGATTGCCTGTATCAATATCGTAATCGCTAAGCTGTTCAACTGAAGCTTTTAAATTCGCCATAACTGGCTCCATGTCTGTCCCATGGTAGAAGTAGCCTTTGATCACAGCTCTTCCTTCCGGAATATCGTTTAACGGCGTTTCATACAATTGGCCGTACGATGTATCCCGCTCTTTGTTTAAAGTCCCTGATTCTTCAATAGAGACGCCCCCAGCGCCTAATTCATGAACAAAGTTCGTTATCATTTCTATTGCTTCTTCTGTCGTATGTACGGTTAATTCCTGCCAAAGCATCGGTAGAGCTCCTCCTATCGGTTATCACGTTCGCGAAAATAAGCCCATCAGGGCTATTTTCACAAGGATCATTGTACTACACTTCGCTTCTTGGGTAAAATAGCCTGAATGTAAGCGTTATATTTTTTATTTTCTTAACAATCTCCTAATATATCCGTGCTACATTTAATTACAGGTGGACAACAGTTATCAATGGCCATTACCGCACTTATACTATCCTAGAATGGGGTCTTTCCATGGTAAGAACTTTACTTATTTTTCTTATTATTGTTGGGTTGGAGCTCTCAGCACCTTTAGCTAGTGCCACCCTGCTGGCTGACAACTACAGCCAAGTGACCGCTCATCGCGGCAGCTCCAAGAATGCGCCTGAGAACACGCTGAGCGCCTTTCGCCAAGCCATTGCGGATAAAGCTGGATTCGCCGAACTAGATGTACAAGAAACAAAGGACGGAGTCGTTATGCTCATGCATGATGACAGTGTTCAACGCACGACGGGAATCAACAAAAACATGTGGGAAGTCACCTCATCTGAGCTGAAAACCGTCAGCGCCGGCCGCTGGTTCAGTCCAAAATTTAATAGTGACCGTGTTCCCACTCTCGATGAAGTCATCGAGCTGGCGAAGGATCGGATCAAGCTAAATATAGAGTTGAAAAATAATGGGCACGGGGTTAAGCTCGCTGAGAAAGCGGTTGATATCATTGGCTCTCATGGGTTTGAGAAGCAATGCACGGTGACTTCCTTTGATGCTGGTTTACTTCACACTGTTAAAAAAATGAATCCCCATATTAAAACCTTATTCACCTAATGAATGTGCATAATTAATTTATGATAAAAACCACAAAAGCATCTATTACTCGCGTCATACACGGGTAACAGATGCTTTTGTCAGCTTATATGGAACCGCCGGCACTCTCAATAACACGGCAAGCTTGATCATACACAGAGTCATCAATCACAGCAGCCAGGATGATATCTAGGCCCACTGCTTTCATATCCCCGTCTACGCTTAACATACTATCCGCCATCGCAGATTCAAAGCCGCGTCCAATATCATTATTGAACCGGTCCACCTGAACGTCCGCAGCTCTTAGCGCTTTTAGCTTGGCTGCCGCACCTTCGGCTTGCTCAGGAGAATGGAAATAAGCAAGTATTGCTTTTTCCGCCATGTTAATTCTCTTCCTGTCTATGATCCGCAGCTTTCGCCCGTTCTGCAGCCTCGAAATCGTCCCTGTCGGCAACCTCAGCCGCAAATTCTACGTCCTCATTTTTGGCAACTGGCAAATGACTCTGCTTCTCTTGGTTTTGCTTCGCATTCATCGTTGAACCTCCTAAAAGCTATCATAGTAAAATCCAGTTTTTAGTTTGCCAAAACGAGTCTTTATTATGCGAAACAAGCTATTCCTTTATTTTTTCGAATGAGGCATCATAGAGCCGGAACATCGTCTTGTAGCCCGATTCATCCAGTTTCACTCCGACATCCAGCTTGCCTGTAATGAGCAGCGGGCCCGATGTGTATC
>NZ_JBFTQB010000925.1:0-4277 GCF_056398785.1 Paenibacillus sp. 01T422
GGACATATGAGAATAGCACAATGAGTACTAATCCCGGTAACATCATCAGATGCAGCGGAAGCTCTCTCCACATTTTCCCGATACCCATACAATAACCTCCATTATTTAATGCATAAAAAGCAGAGGAAGGATGGTTAACCCGTCCTCTGCCCGCATCTACTTCTTCGTTGCTGCATACCATTCATTGACTTCTTTCGTAATTTGCTCGCCGCCTAGCTTCGTCCAGTCTTTCACAAACTTATCGAATTCATCTACAGAGCCGCCCATAATAATTTTGGTGTAAGTCTCATTCATCAGTTTCTCTAAAGTCGATTTCCGCTCAACCATCGTTGGCGTAGGTGCGCCTACGAATTTATCCATCAGGAATTGATTATTTTTATCGTACTGATCAACAACCCCTTCAGAGCCTTCCGGACCATATATGCGTTCCCATCCCCACAATGCAAACCCTTCTTTTGAACCCGAATTGAAAGCTTCTATTTTTTCTTGAATGGTTTTGGCTTCCCCCTTCAGGGTCGAGAAGTTGTTCGCTTTACGTGCCGCATCGATCGCTCTGAATGCCTCTACATTTTTCTTTACCGGGCTCGGGGTTACCGGCGACAGTTGCCATACGCTTTCAGCTTCCGGCGGTGCATAGTATTTGTCAAACTCCGCCGTTTTGCCAAAGTTTTTCTCCAGATGCATATTAAACAGCTTAATAACCGCCTCAGGATGCTTGAAACCCTTTTTAACCGCAAAAAACTTGCTTGTACTGAACCTCAAAGGAACTTTAGGTGTATCACCGGATTCTGATACGATCGGGAATGCCTGCCATTGTGCACTTGGGTCGTTGTTACGGTTCAATTGAAGCGGCCAGATGGAATTCCACTGCTCGCCATACTCCATTCCGATCTTGCCAGCAGCTATTTGCTCAGATACCTTACCACCATCTTTAATGCCAAATTCCTGATCAATTTCTCCATTCTTAAACATACTTTGAAGGGTTTGAAGCGCTTTCTTAACCTCCGGCTGAACGCCGCCAAACACCAGCTTTCCGGATGCATCGGTGAGCCACATATTCGGATAAGCCTTATACCCTGCCATGAACCCTTCTAGCCCTATAGCTCCTCCCCATAAAGCTTTGTTTAAACCGAGGCCAAATGTATCTTTTTTCCCGTTGACATCCGGGTCCTTCTCGGCAAATGCTTTTGAAATGGTTAGTACATCAGCCATCGTCTTTGGCGGTTGCAAACCTAATTTGTTAAGCCAATCCGTACGAATCCAGATAAACATTGCACGTTCAAGTGAGGAGTCGACCTGCGGGATCGCCATCAGTTTACCATCGATCGTAGCCGCATCGAATGGGCTTTTCCCCTCTTGCGATAAGATCTCTTTGGTTAGGGGAGCCGCATATTTCTCATACAAAGCTGTCATATCTTCAATTTGGCCGGCATCTGCTAATTGCTTTAACTGCGTCGCGTTCACAGGAATAACATCAGGCAGATCGCCAGAGGCTAGTGTTACATTCAGTTTCTGTAAATACTGATCAGACGTATCGCTCCCCTTTACAACCCAATTGTTTTTAATCGTGATCCCGAGCTGTTCCTTATATAGACGTGTCCAGCGGTTGTCTTCAAACGATTCGCCTTTAAGCACACCGAGTACGTTATTTTCCACAACATCGCTGAGGTTCCGGACAAACGACACCTCAATTGGAGGATCATACTTGCCAAGCGGTTCTATATTTGCACTTTTCACATCGGTATTTCCTGCAGTACTCACTGCTTCTTTCTGTTCCGTATTTGTTGAATTGTTCTGGCTGGTGCATGCCGATACGAGCGTTGTTATAGCGAGTAAGGAAACAGATAACGCTTTCATTTTGTGCTACCAGATCTTGTTGTTTTGTAAGCGTAATCATTGTGTACACAGCCCTAGAAAATCAAAGGGTACTACTCGCATTCTTTTCCCTTTTTTCTCACATCGTAAGCAGCTTCCCTGTACTCTACCGGTTTCTCCATTACACGCTTCTCAAACTCTCTCAGGAAATGATGGTAATGCACGTAACCGACTCCCTCTGCAATGGAGCGAATCGTGGCAACAGATTCCGTCAGCAATTTCTTGGCCTCATTAATTCGAAGATCATGGATATATTCAATAATACCAACACCATATTTCTTTACGAACGCATGGCCCAGATAAACGGGATTCATATAAAAGCGTTTTCCGATTTCTTTGATCGTTAGCGGGAATTTATAATTTTCTTGAATATAGCGTTCAATTCCATACAGTGGATGGCCTAAGCCGGATTCCCTCCGTTCTCTCAACCTTCGCATATATTCGGTCAGATAACTCCACACAGATTGCTCCAGGGTCGTCAACGATTTAGTTCCGGTTTGCAACAGATTGCGGAACATTGGCCACATATCCATAGATGCCACTTCCAACTCCTGCAGCACATCCATACTCTTCAGAACCACATGTACACACAGCATGCGCACCATCTCCGGAGCAATCTTGTCGTTCTGGAACAAAGCGAATACTTGTTTTAAAATATTGGCTGCCTCCTGTTCCTGTAGCCGTTCCGCAGCGCCAAGCATTTCCTCCAACGCCGCCATCATCCCAAGATTATAGCTAAACTCCAACCTATCGGCTGTCTCGTAATCGACAAGTCCCTCATCATCATAAAAAAAGTGGTGAACAGATGCCTCTACCGCTCCGGAATAGGATACATTCAATTCCCGAAGAAACCGAACGGGAGGGCCAATTGATACGTATATTGCCACTTCTTGCTGTCGAAGCCCATCATAAACCTTCCCAGCCAGTCCCCGAACATCTTCAGCACAGTCCACCACAAGACAAACTTGGTCAGGCATCAGATCGACCAGCATTGCTTGTTTGGGTAAAACGTAGGAACTGCATGATGCCAATTCCTCTTTGTTCACCCCCTCTATCAGGATACACCTCCATCCTTCAGCTTCCTGATCCAACTTTTCGATCTGCTTAGATAAGCTTTCATCTAGCTCTACCAATTCTCCACGGAGAATGGGAGCAATTATCATTGGAAGGAGTTGATGGATTATCATTTCCTCTTGATTAATTTCCTGTTGTCGGGACGCAAGTTCCTCCATTACTTCCCCCAGCGTGCTTTCCCATTCTTCATCCATAACAGGTTTGAGCAGATAATGACGTACACCGTATCGCAGTGCGGACTGCGCATACTTGAAGTCACCATAGCCACTCATGATGATGAAAATCGGCTTATACGTCTCCGACAACAGCTGCACCTGACGAATAAGTTCCAGTCCGTCAATCACAGACATCCGAATATCTGTAATGACAAGTGAAGGTCGGTATTCCATAATCAGTCCCAAAGCTTCTTCCCCGTCGGAGCACATGCCACATACCTCGAACCCCAGCCCTTCCCAATCAGCTAGCATCCGGATACCTTCAAGTGCAATCGGCTCATCATCGACGAACAATACTTTACACATGTTCGGCTACCTCCTCCTGTGACAAGATTAGACTAATAGGAATTAGGATTGTAACGGTCGTCTGTTCATACGCCTTGCTATCTATCAAAAATAAGGAACGATCCTTGTAAAAAAGATTCAGCCGTTTATACACATTTCTGAGGCCTATGTTTTTCCCTGCGTCTTCTTCCACATGCAAGTTCTGGAGAATGCTATTCAGTTTGGCGTTGTCCATCCCAATCCCGTTATCTTTGACCTTGATGATCAGATAGCGGTCATCCAACCCTGCTGAAATGTGAATTCTCCGGTCCCCCTTCACCGATTGAAGCCCGTGCTTGCAGGCATTCTCTACTAGCGTTTGGATGCTCATCTTGGGAATCCGGCAGGCAAGTATCCTCGGATCGATATCCATATCATAGGTAAAACGATCCTGAAATCTGAATTTCTCGATCTGCAGATACATGTTAATAAAACTAATCTCCTCTTCAATCGTCACCAGATCATCCTTCCAGCTGAGCAGCCTTCGCAAAATTTGCGAAAGACTACGAATAATCTCCGTAACATGCTCATATCGATGTTTCTTGCATACCACAAGAATGGCGTTGAGTGTATTAAACAGGAAATGTGGATCTACCTGGCTCTGCAGAAAATTCAACTCCGCTCGTACTCTTTCGAGTTCCAAGTCCTTCTTCTGGATCTCCAGCTTGTAGACATCGTTAATGAGATTGCGGATTTTCACCGTCATTAGGTWAAAGCTGCGCAATAATCCTCCAATTTCATCCTTGCCTTCATACATGTCAATAGGTTCAAAGCGCTCATTTTTAACCC
>NZ_JBFTQB010000926.1:0-2514 GCF_056398785.1 Paenibacillus sp. 01T422
CTATCGAACATCTCTCGTATAGATACACCTTACAAAGGGGAGTTGCCAAAAGAAGAAGTCTACTGACCAACATGCAATAAACTCGTTGATAAATCAAAAGTAGTTTTAGTTTTGAAAATAGGCTTTTACAAAACAATAATTCCTTTAGCAAGTAACTGTAAATCTGCAAACGCTCTCAACGTTGAACCGGCTAAGGAATAGTTCATAACGTAACAAAGGTCTACGGGAATCACAGTGGGCCTCTTACCCCTGTAAATGCCCCAAGCAATAATAAATTACTGACATAATATAATGAGTAATTATACAAAAGGAGTTGATATGAAAAATGGGATTAGAAGTAGGAGAAGGGGTTCGTCATCGTAATCATATGGCCGAAGTTTTAGTTCTCTTTATTCTTTTGGTTATTATAACTATGGCTTTTGCATGGTAACCTAGTCAATTCAGTAAAGAAAAGTTAACTCCAAGGTCTACGGGAATCACCGTGGGCCTTTTAGTCGTTGTTCATTCTTGCCACGATCACACCAAACGGGATCCACGTCAAACGCCCATGAAGATCCTTCACACGGATCCGCCGTTCAAACTGATCCACGCTGACCACTCTCCCCAAACTCGTAGAACGTAGGAAGCGTCACGACTTGCTGTAGTTTGAACTCGGGACCAATGAAGCGTGATGACTCCCACAGGCCGTTGTTCGATATTCTGTTCACATGGAAATAACTTCCTACATATAGAACTGGTGTTCTATATTCTATTTCAGAAGTTTGAGAAATACTAGATATTATTTTTTCGCGGCTAGCCCAAAGCAGTCCCCAACGCCATCAAGCAGCGCGGAGCGAAATGGGGTATCGACCTGGTGCGGAACCCTGAACTTGACCGTATATTGATATTGCCAACAGCACAACTCCACTCACCCACTCCACTCTCTTAACGATAAAAAAAACGGTCTGTATTCGCATCTATTTCGCGATTAGACCGTTTTTTTTTGTGAATGTTGGATTAAGGAATTAAATTACAAAAGCTGATGWGATGATWACCAAAAGAATAAARAGAACCAAAACAGCTGCTGTGCTGCTACCACCGTAACCTGCACAACTTCCACCAATTCCACCATAAGCCATGTTTACTCATTCCCTTCAGTCGTGATTTTTCATTACGGTATAATCATACGCTCTGTACACAGGGGTTGCTTGGACTTTAGTCAGGGCTTACTTGCTGATTTAGTCGAAGCGTGACCACCTCGGAATTTGAAAATACTACAAATCTGTCCGGGTGGATTAGTCAGGTGGTTTGGCATAGGGTGCTCCCCGTGTGGCAGGGTCTTCCAATTGTAGAGGAATAGCCCAACGGGATCCTCCGTCAGGCTGTTTGATCATTCGTTTTATCGACACAAGCGGAATCCCTCTAGCTATCATCTCTCCTGCGTTCACCAATGCCCTGTAATCCTGTGTGGGGCTGAAAGCGCCGTTTCCTTTATGAGACGGGAATAGGCAATCATCCGCGGCCATTCCCTTGGTGTAGGCATCTACGTCAGACTGGATCGGCTTCAGGTTGACGTTACGCACCTTGCTACTCTTTTGCTCAACTATCCTAGCATGACTTTTCCCCCGAACATCTTTCACAGGTAGCGTCACTATGTTAGAAACCCTTAACCCAGTATGGATCCCCAACACGAACATAAAGGCATCCCGTTCACCGCACCATCGGCAAATTCGTACATTGGACTATTGAGAGCCGATCTGTATAAGCGTAAACAAAGAACAACTCTTCGCCGTTGAGAGGGTGTTTAAGTGGGGGATAATGAGTTGACAATATCAATATATGGTCGAGATGACGATTCAGCGTTAGGTTATAACCTACATACCAAAAGATAATTAGACAATATGACAAAATGATGTATCACGGGAAATAGGAAAAATCCGGATCTAGGAGGCACTCGGCAGGATTAACGGGTTTTCAGCCAACTTCAGCTACCTTTTCACGGATCCGTCTCTTGATGCGCCGTACCTTCTCCTTATAATCTAGCCCCATTGCCACGGCAAATTGCTGATTAGACAATATAAAAGATTGAACCCGCCCGCAAAGTAACCTTTGCAGCGTACCGGTGCATGTCCGTCTGCCCACTTCCCACGACCTAAGGAAGCGCCCACAGCCACCAACGCCGTATGAAGGCAAAAGCAGTTGACTTGCCGATCTGCAGAGTTTTGGCTAGGTTGGATCAAGGCCTAGAAATTTCTTTGATCGATCCATCCGGAAGATCCTGCGATAACCGAGTAGATGTTTAACCTCGTCCAGCCAACCTAAATTTAAAAGCTCTAGCAGCGCAGAGTGAAATGGGTATCGACCTAGTGCGGAGCCATCCACTTGACCGTATATTGATATTGCCAGCAGCACAACTCACTCGTCACCCTCACAACGAGAAAAAAACGGTCTGTATTCGCATCTATTTCGCGATAAGACCGTTTTTTTTGTGTAAATGTTGGATTAAGGAATTAAATTACAAAAGCTGATGAGATG
>NZ_JBFTQB010000927.1:0-3324 GCF_056398785.1 Paenibacillus sp. 01T422
CTGAAAGGATGGTCCTTTTTGAATGTGAATAATGATCTTGTGGTAAAATATTGCAAGGTTTGACTTATAAGGAGCACAACGATGAACGAAGCTAACATCTCAGCGATTACCAAAACACAAAATAGAGTAAGCCTATACCATTTTACACGTGCCAAAAATTTGCCTGCTATTGCACATTTCGACACGCTATATTCAAGTTATCTAATCGATCCTTCTCAGGAAGGCGAACGTCGGTTAGCGCCAAAGCATTTGAACTATCAAGATCTGAAGGTTACGATCAACTCTCATTTGAGAATTGCTGATAGCATGATCGATGCCTCTACGACACAAGAGGAATTTCGGGCGTTTCTGGACCGACATGTCTTTCTATGGCCAACGCTGAAAGATTGTCAAAAAATGATGGCAACATACGCCAGAAGGGAGCCGGAAGAACCTTTTGCCGTTCTGCAATTTGATGCGTCTGCCTTGCTGGTGAAACACCGCGCCCAAATCATGCTCTCCAAATACGACTCTGGCAGTTCGCCGCGATTCCCCAATCATTGTTCGTATAAGAAAAGTTTGGCTATGTTTTTGCCATTAGACCAGTTTGGACTTGTCAAGGATGACTTAGTGCCGAGTACCCCATCGCAGATAAAAGAGGTTCTAATCGATGGCCAGATGAACGGTGTGTCCGAGCTTATATCAGCTGTTTATGTCAGTAATGGCGGAGAAGTTCCTGCGAATTGGAGCCATTTGGTACATCCATGGACGATGTTAACCGACTAATTTCGAGCAAACAAGCATCTACTTGACACTTTCCCACATACACTGTTACATCAAGGAATTCATGTTATTTAACAGCGGTCTGACGAGGAGGGGTACAGGTGAGATATACCTTACAGTATATATCTCTGAATAAAATTAAGCCGGAAAGTACCACAACCAAAACCTCACAGCGGAAAAAAGAGTTTAAAAAAGTAGCACAAGATCTTATGCATGTATTGATTGTGCAAAAAAGCAAAAAAGACAAGGGTTACGTTATCATAGACGGACATCAGCATTTGAATTTCCTCAAAAAACATACGCATAAACAATCAGCGGTGTGCCTTGTCGATGAAAGCAAACTGTCTGTGAGTGTTGGGAAATTTGTTGATCGTTTTCGCAAGCAATCGCTGCCCATCGACATTCCTGCTATCAAATCGGACCGGGTAACCGTCAGCAGTTGGTCGATCATACGGACATTCCTGAAACGCGAACCGCGGTTTCGTAAGCTCACGCGCAGACAGCAGCTGAAGGTGCTTCGGCTAGGTATGCAATATAAGAAAACAACGGTTCGAAGCATGCAGGATAAGGTAGACGAATTATGCAAAAAAATGGTCACTCATTAAAATAAATGGGGCCGTAGACGGGTTGCTGAGGCAGCTCTATTTTGTTTGAAACAATTTCATCTTCTGGAGATAGGGATTGAGGTATAATTAGAGTCGTAGATTAATGAAGGAGTGATTGTGCCCATGATAGAGAACGTACGCACGAGTAATGTACAGCGTTTTGCCGGATTCGGCACGTTGTACGATCAGAATCGTCCCACGGCTCCGCAGGAAGTCGTTAAGCTGATAACAACGTATTTGCAGCATCAACCGCAAACGGTAGTTGACGTAGGATGCGGCACGGGGCTTTCAACTTTTATATGGCTGAATGAAGCAGATCAAATCATTGGCGTAGAGCCAAATGATGATATGCGCGCTGTAGCCATGAGTAAGTGGGAGGCGATACATAAACCGGACAATATGCAGTTTGTCAAAAGGCTTTCGCATGAGCTGGAGCTGCCATMTGCGTCTGCTGATGTTATCACTTGCTCGCAGTCGTTTCATTGGATGGAGCCACAAAGCACTCTGCGTGAGTTCGCACGCGTACTTCGTCCTGGCGGAATATTCGCTGCTTACGACTGTGATTGGCCGCCAGCGCTTAATTGGCAGATTGAAGAAAAGTACAAGCGACTTCTTGCTTTAGGTGACGCAAGGGCGTTAGAGCTAGCCCCGACCGAGGAGCAGGCTCATAAATGGGACAAAGAAGGACATTTACAGCAAATTCGCGACTCAGGTTTATTCCGATATGCTAGAGAGATCGTTTTCCATAACTGGGAAACGTGCGATGCTGAGCGTTATGCTAATCTTGCTTTCAGCCAGGGGGGCTTGCAAACGGCGCTGAAGTTGGGTGCGGATGAGCTGCGTGAGGAGTTTGCGGCTTTCCGCGAACTGGTCGCCGAGGCTTTTGGTGGTGCGGAACGGGAGATTATGTTCGGATACCGGTTGCGCATGGGTGTGGTTTAGGTTTCAAATGGTCGGCTATGATGGATTTCTCATCATAGCCGTTTTGCATTCTTCAGCTGCTTCTGCAAGCTTGTGGAGACAAGCTTGCTTGGCCTTGCGCGGGTTCACATCTATAAAAGGCTCGGGAAGGATGAAATAGATGGAAATTCTAACGCAAATATGATCTTATCAGCCGCTGGGAAAGATATAAAGTTAGAAACGACGGTGCAGGTGGAATAGATACAGGTCCAAGGGATATCATGCGGGATAGGGAAAACCCGAATATGCTTGTTCCACCTATAACCGACGCTGGATTGGTTCCTAATTTGAAGTTTTCATTCTCAGACACTTCAATGACGTTGAACCATGGAGGTTGGTCGCGGGAAGTTACGGCTAGAGAACTGCCGATCGCGACGACGATGTCTGGCGTTAACATGAGCCTAACACCGGGTGGTGTCAGGGAGCTGCATTGGCACCAACAAGCAGAGTGGTCTTATATGTTACTCGGATCAGCGCGGATCACAGCCATTGACCAAGACGGTCGGAATTTTATTGCCGATGTCGGTCCAGGTGATCTATGGTATTTTCCTCCAGGACTCCCACATTCCATTCAAGGATTGGAGCATTGCGAATTCCTTCTTGTTTTCGATGACGGTAATTTCTCTGACCTTAATACGTTATCTATTTCCGATTGGTTTGCTCATACACCCAAAGATGTCTTGTCTGCAAACTTCGGAGTTCCCATGAGTGCTTTTGACAATATTCCAAATGATCAGGTCTATATTTATCAAGATAATGTTCCCAGTTCGCTAGAAAGCGAGAAAGTTCAGTCCCCTTACGGTACAATCCCCCTATCTTTCAAACATCAACTATTAGCTCAAACACCGATCAAAACGCCCGGCGGAAGCGTACGAATCGTAGACTCAAGGAATTTTCCTATCTCTCAAAAGATCGCGGCAGCCCTAGTCGAGGTAGAACCAGGTGCTATGCGTGAGCTGCACTGGCATCCAAATAACGATGAGTGGCAATACTACCT
>NZ_JBFTQB010000928.1:0-5238 GCF_056398785.1 Paenibacillus sp. 01T422
GATGGGAGAAGATGAAGGACAACTTGTCAAAAACTTCGGTTTTGGCAGGTCTGTTTGTCAATGCCCCCGCTGATCATCGAGCGGGGGTATTGTCTCTTTTCAGAGGGTTCAATTCAAAACATTCCTAGGAGGTTTTTGAATTGGAAAATGCATTTAAGTTAGGAACAAAGCGCACTAATGTGATTTCCACGCGCTTAGGTGGTATCAGCGGGATTTGGTATGTGGCACTTGGGGCAACGTTATGGGGGCTCGACCCACTCTTCAGGATCTTACTGTTAAAAAGCTTTACTTCAGCGCAAATCGTGTTTATTGAGCATTTGCTTCTTGCCTGCTATGCGCTGCCGGCACTGATAAAGTACCGTAAAACCTTGATCGGCAAGCTGTCGCTAGGTGTCATCGGCGCATTGCTGTTCATCTCATGGGGCGGATCGGCGATTGCGACCATCCTGTTTACAGCTGCGTTCTCGCACGGCAATGYGAACGCCATACTGCTTTTACAGAAATTACAGCCCTTATTCGCTATCATTTTGGCTCGCTTGATGCTCAAAGAAACGCTGCCTTCCAAATTTTTTGCCTATATTGCGGTGGCGCTGCTTGGCACGTATTTACTGACGTTCGGCTTCTCGTCACCAGAGATGGGGCTTAAAGATTTGGGTACCATAAGCTGCTTATTCTCGATTCTTGCAGCAGGCTTATGGGGTGGCTCGACCGTCATGGGCAAGTACTTGCTGCAGAAAAAACTAGACTTCCCGATCGTAACCTCGCTGCGGTTTCTGCTCGCCATTCCATTGCTGACAGTTGTACTTGTTGCTAGCGGCGATGCTTGGCACGTAACGGGAACTAGCGGCGGTCTGACACTTATAGCTGTGAACTTGCTGTTCCAGGCGTTTTTCCCGGGCTTGCTCTCCATGCTTCTTTATTATAAAGGGTTGTCCTCCACCAAGGCGTTTTTCGCGACACTGGCGGAGTTGGCCTTCCCAGCAGTTGGCGTCTGTGTGAACTGGCTTGTCTTCGGGCAAAAGCTAACCGTAGGCCAGCTCGCTGGCTTCATCGTGATTTGGCTTACACTTTGGGTAATGAGCCGCAATCAGAACAAAGCAGCGGCCTAAAATAAAAGGGCTGCCCTGAAAGTAGATTGTTCTACTTTTCAGGGCAGCCTTTTGTGTACACTGCGGTGCTGGACGCTTGCGGTAGGGAACTACAGGGCGCTATTTGCGGGAAATAGGCGATTTAACAGTCCGGAGGGATCTACAGGCCCCTATTTGCCAGAAAAATCTCGGATTTAAGCTTTTTTATGGCAAATAGGGGRTCGTAGTTCCCCATAATCGTCCGAAGCGTCGCTTCCACCAAAAATAGGGGATCACAGTTCCCCCTAACTCACGCCAGTATTCATCGGCAGTATCTCGCCCCATCATCATCACCAGTATCACGCAACATCATCTCCAACAGTACTCGCAGCAGCAGCCCCCAAGCAGCCTCAGGAAACCTTCGGCACCTTATGCTTACCATCCTTTTGCGCCGCAACCGCAGGCTCAAGATAAAATGCAACCCCGTCCCGCTCGTTCGCGGCACGCACGGTCATACCGTGATGGTCCATGATTTGCTTCACGATGGCAAGACCGAGCCCGAACTGGCCGTCACCGCCAGAGCGGAAGGGCTCAAAGAGGCTGTCCGCGATCGCCTGATCGAGCGGCGGACCGTCGTTGCTGATCTGCAGCTGTGAGAAATGATCTGCAGCTTGCTTGCCCTCGCCATTGGCTGGCGTCGTGAGGATAATCCGGATGCCGCTTTTGGCATAGCGGAGCTGGTTATCGAGCATATTCTCCAAGGCGATCTTCCATTGATCGGGGTCGCCATGCAGGGTGGCAGGGGGGAGTTCCATCTCCCACTCGATTTCGGGCCGGCGATAGCGCAGCCTTTCAACCACATCTTCGATGACCTCGTGCAGCTCAAAAGGGCGGAAAGGCTTCTCGCGAGCGGTGACATAATTCAGCTTATTAAGCAGCAGCAGGTCACGAATGCGTTTCTCGAGGCGCTCGCCTTCTTTCAGAATGACGCCTAGGCTTTCGCTCAAGGTCCCTTTCGGGAAAACCCCGTCGAGAATCGACTGCGCATAGCTGCGGATAACCATGACCGGGGTTTTCAGCTCGTGAGAAGTGTGCTGCAGGAAGAATTGCTGCGCGCGGTCCTGGCGCACGAGGCGCTGCCGCATCGCTTCAATGGCCTTGGCTAGCCGTCCCACTTCATCCTTGCGTCCAGTTTCAATCGGATCATGCCAATCGCGCTCCGCCATGCGTCCAACGTGGCGCTCCATCTGAACGAGTGGACGTGTGAAGTAGCGGGCGATGACCAGACATGGCAGCCATGAAATTACGATGAGGCCAACCATCATCAGCATAAGTCTGCCGAACATGGTCATGACCAGGTCGTTGCGGTAATTGCCCCAGGCATAAGAGACAATGAAGCCGGGCTGGCCCTGGACGACCTCTTTTCGGATCACATAAAAGTGTTTTAATATCCGTCATGATATCTGCTTTTACCCCGGCTATCCCTTTTGTAGCCAGTGTTAGGGTAGGCGATGTCAACGTCGTTGCTTCCACACGAAGCCCACTCTGCGTGTCTAGTAGAATATCGTATAGCTGCTCTGTAAAAAATCCCTTCAACGTCCAGGGCAGCAGAACGGCAAGCAGTGTAAAAATAAGCAGCGTTAAAGCCGCGAATGCCCCCCAAAGCTTCATGGCCAGCGGCCATTGTCCTAATCGCAGCGTCATGCTTTCACCATCCTATATCCGTATCCGTATACGGTTTCTAATCGCAGCTCTGGCAGCTTGCGGCGAAGTCTTCGTACCAAATCATCTACGACCCGGTCGGTCCCGAAGTAGTCGATCCCCCAAACAGCTCGGAGCACTTGTTCACGCTCTAACACTTGCCCATGGTGGCCCACCAAATAGAGCAGCAGCTCAAATTCCTTGGAGGTAAGCTCCAGCTTGCTGCCATCCTCTGCTGTTACTGTGCGCGCTTGCTCATCAATCAGATAGGGAGCTATGTTCAACTTCGTGCGGCGTTCCAGCCCTGCAGGTATCATGCCGGCAGGGTGTCCGCCGTATACGCGTTCCAGCAGTTTGCGAGTACGGATGACGAGCTCGCGAGGTAAAAAAGGCTTGGCCAAGTAGTCATCGCTCCCCATTTCCAGGCCAATGATCCGATCGATATCCGCGTCTCGCGCTGATATGAAAATTACGGGCTGCGCGGGCTGATCCGCCTTAATCTCGCGCATAAGCTGATAGCCGTCAACGCCTGGGAGCATGATATCGAGGACCCACAAGTCCGGCCGCTCGGATATGGCGGATCTTGCCGAGGTCCCGTCAGCGAACGAACGCACTTGCCACCCCTCTTTCTCTAAATAGGCGGCAAGAACGCCCCTGAGATGCTCTTCATCTTCCACTAAATAAATGCGATACATATAGGTTTCTCCTTCTTTCTACTCAGCGATGGGGAAAAGGTGGAGCCGTTCGCAGTATTTTGCGATCGGTCCACCGGAGTTGGAGCTGGCTGAGCAGGATCGAGTTTGAACATTTTATTTTCCAAAGTACCCGGAGTAGTCGGCAGTGCAGTAGCAGTGCTTTTGATCACCATTGTTTTGGCGAATGCAGGCTTCGGCATCTCGCTCTCAGCTTGTTTGCGATCCTCTAACGCTTGCTTCCATTCAGCCAAGCTGCTTGGGGCGTAGGTGCTCACTAGCAATTTCAAATAGTTGCGCTCATGAGCTGGTTGCAGCAATAGGCCGCCTGAGCTTGTGTGCAGCTGAACCGCTCTGGTTCCCATCAGGGGAGTTGCCGATGTGACAGCGAAGCTTGTTTTAGTATCTGTTGTAGTAGCGTCAGCCGCTGATGCACCACCGACAGCTCCAAAAGCCATTGTTACCATAAAAGCTAGCAGACTAGCTTGACTTGCGCGACGTTTCCATTGTGTTTTCATAGTAGAAAACTCCTCTCAATTTGGGGGTATGTAGGTGAGTGTCTCTCCCTTACAACCTAAATGTACCGTAAGATTATGGACATCCTATCGTAACATTGTGGGAAATTATGTGTGTGCTTGACGATTGCCGGAGTTATGAGGTGGAGTATGGGAGATGCCATTGGACGTTTTCCAACGAAATAGGCATAAGGTGAGTCCGAATCGCCATCTCGTTGGACAGATTCCAATGCGATTACATAAAAGGGGGCGTATTCACGAGGAATCAGATGGTCCCATTGGAATTCATCCAACGGAAAGCAGGATTTTGCGGCTTAATCGGCTGGTTCGTTGGATTTCGTCCAATAAGAGTTAAATCTAACGTCGAAAATGTAGTAAACTGTATGCTGGAACACAATGAACAGGGGGTGTCTACATGAAAGAAGTCCTGCTCGGGCCAGAGGAAAGCTTCACCAAACTGCCCGCAGAAGTCGTATTCGATAAGAACTTGTATTGGTTAATTCAATCCGAGGATCAGGCATCGTACCGGCTCGTCTCAAGCCGATGCCCGCATGCTGGAGCTATTGTGGAGGCTGAAAAAGGGGAATTCGTATGCTCGATGCACGGCTGGACGTTCGATCTCCACTCAGGAGCATGCCTGAACGTGCCGACCAAAAGCCTAACAGCCTATGACGTTATCGTCAAAGAAGGCCAGCTTATAGCGCATGTGTAAAAAGAAAAGGACCTGCCTGATCCGATGAAGGGTTAGGCGGGTCCTGATTTTTTTTTATAAATTCAAATGCAGCTTACGTGTGTTCAGCATACCGTCCAGACCAGTAGGGTCTTGGCTCACTTTATACTGTACAAAAGCTTCCGCGGCCTCCGAAGTGCGAATGCGCAGCGGTTTAGGGTCCATTTCCATCAGCTTCACCATAACTTCGGCAACTGATTCTGACGTTTGAGGCACAGAGTTCCGTTTGGAGAATGCGTCCAGGTATTGCGTGATAATTGGCTTATATTCGTCCTCCAGAATACCTCCGGTTTGTTGAACATGCCCAAGGACAGTTTGGTTAAAATTAGTTGCAATCGCGCCAGGCTCAAGCAGCGTAACATCAATGTTGAACGTTGGCTTGTAGTATGTCGCTAAGCTTTCTAGCAAGCCTTCAACGGCAAATTTGGCCGAGCAGTAGATTTCATTGAAAGGTTGCCCAACTAGACCCCCAACGCTTGTTGTTGCTACCAAATGTCCAGCATCTGATTTACGCAGAAGTGGCAATCCAGCAC
>NZ_JBFTQB010000929.1:0-2506 GCF_056398785.1 Paenibacillus sp. 01T422
ATGCTAGCCTATTCATTCGTCACCGGTTTGGTGTACGAATAACCAGAAGAACGTAAGTGTGAGTACATTATTCATTCCTTTGTATACGCAAAAAGGGCTGCGCCGATGGCACAGCCCTTTCCTTTCACCTTACTACCAGAATCCACCGAATCCTGGGCCGAAGCCGCCGCCGAAGCCGCCGCCAAAGCCACCGAATCCTGGGCCAAAGCCTCCACCAAAGCCACCGAATCCTGGACCAAAACCTCCACCGAATCCAAAAGGTGTAGTACCAATTGCTAACAGGTCAAACAGTACCAAAGGGATAATCGCTTTAACTTGAACTTTTTTACCTTTTTGTGGAGCTACGATCAATGTGTTTCCACTTATTCTTACCAATTTACCGGACACGCTTGTTCCGTCTTTCTTAAGTGCCACAATTTGTTTGCCGACCAATTTACGAACATCAGATTTACGAATTTGGGATGCCACGAACGTCCACCTCCTTTTAGCCACCAGGGATACATTGCTCTACAGTGTACTCCTGTGTAGGTAACATCGCTTGGATAGCTGTCCACCCACCCGGAAAAATAGTCGTTCGTCTATAAAAAATGCCATTTTTCCAGGTTATACGCCTAGAAAAACAGCATTTTATCAATAAGTGCCTATCCCTTACGAATCTTTCCAAGCTCAGTTGTTATAGCGTCGATCTCGCTGATACTGAATCTATCTTTACTTGCGACCATGTCGTACAAGTCCTTCAGATCCTCATACACTTCCTCTTTCACGTTAGAGGCCTTAATGGAGCCCCCCGTAGCCATGCGCAGCTTCTTCTTTATTTCTTCAAACATAAATTCCACGTTTTCTTCCGACCAATTATTTAAATTCATATTAGACCCTCATCCTTCCCAGCTGTTCTTTTCCCTATATTAATGCACATGGGGGCTAATGTAAAATACAAGCTTCGCATATGACAAAAAAAAGAAGAAAGACCCTTGTCTCTCTTCCTTAATTGGTTATATGGCATTAGTGATCGGCAAGTGCGGACCCACCATCTTGACAAGCGGGCGCTGCTGCTCATAAGAATCTAGGTCCAAGCTTACACAAATTAGGCGAATGTGCTCGTCAGCCAACTTGCGGGCTTCTTCATAAGTAATTTTAAATTGGATGCAATATGAGATGAGGCCGTGAAGAGACATAAACAAATTCCAAGGAAGAGTAAACCTTTTGCTTTCGAAGCCAGGCTGGTCCGTTACAACTTGACGAACGACGATGGAGAACATTTCGAGGCATTGCGCTTGTTCGGTACGGGAATACTGCTGCAGTTCAGGTTCATTCAGCATGAACATCATTTCATAGTGATTGGGATTGCTAAGACCAAACCAGACGAACTCCATCATTAACTTTTGAAGCAAATTCACGCTAAACCCATGTTCACGCACGATCATTTCTCGTTGACGCTGCATCAACATGGAGAAATCGTCTTTAATTAACGCATAAAACAGTTCAGCTTTTTCTGTAAAATGGTAATATAACGCCCCATGACTGTACCCCATTGCTTTTGYGATGCTGCGCATCGTTAAAGCGCGATAGCCGAAAGTGGCGAATAAATCCCGCGCCTCGGTAAGTATCCGTTCTCTGCTAAGCTCTTGCGCGACTGCTTTCCTAGCCATTCCTATCCCTCCGCATCCTTAGCCTATTTAATTTTGTTTAGTCTTGAACCTGCCTATCCGGGCAGGTTCTTGTGAACGATGTACTCGTTCTCTCCAGCGATAATAATGCCTTGACCTTGCGTAAAATCTGTTGCCCAGTTGATAAATGCATCCGCAGCTCCTGCTAAAGGAAAGCAATTTACTGATACCTTATCAGTAAAATCAATATCCCCGAGAAGCATTCCCTGATTTCTCAGTTCATTCTCGATTTTGCCATACCACGTATAATCAACCTCAATCATCACCCTCTGATGATTCACTTTATAAATCGGTTGTGCAGCTTCAATGCCCACCACGGCTCCATCCGTATAAGCTCGAATGAGTCCGCCCGCGCCGAGCATGATGCCGCCGTAATAACGGGTTACGACGATCGCAATATTCTTGAGCCCTTGATGCTTAATCACTTCCAGAATCGGCTTACCTGCCGTGCCACTCGGTTCTCCGTCATCAGACTGCTTCTGAATCTGGTCCCTGTCTCCGATGACATACGCACTGCAGTTATGTGTAGCCGTTTTGTGTTCCTTCTTGATCGCTTCAATAAAGTGGGCAGCCTCTTCTTCTGACTCCACAGGCTTGGCATGACCGATGAAACGCGACTTCTTGATGATGATTTCCGACGATCCGTACGACTGGATTGTTTTGAAATTTGCTAGCATAGCCGACCTTTCTAGGTAGAAGGAAACAACTGTTTCATTACATTCTACACACAAGTTTTGACTTCGACAATATTGTAAGAAAATTTACCACATAAATAATGGTAATTTTCTATGAAAAAAACGACCTATCCGAGTGGATGGATCGTTTTTGTTCCTTACCTG